>CAIUWU010000281.1 GCA_903902945.1 uncultured Pseudomonadota bacterium | reverse complement strand
CAATCCGGTGCTGGGCTATCAACTGCTGCAACACTGGATTGGCATCATTCTGCCGCGCATCAGACACGGTAACAAAAGACTGGCTAGTCTATTTAGCTGGGGCCTGAAAGCACATGAACTCGACTCTTTACTGTAAGCCGTGAATATATGGGTTGACGCCGATGCTTGCCCGCGTCCGATCAAGGAAATTTTATTCCGGGTTGCAGAACGGACCGCCATCACGGTAACGCTAATCGCTAATCAGCCAATGACGGTGCGGCCATCACGGTTTATCAAATTCATCCAAGTACCCTCCGGGTTTGATCTGGCCGATCATGAAATCGTCCGTCGGGTCAGTAGCGGTGATTTAGTCATTACCGCCGATATTCCGCTGGCTTATGAAGTGATTGAAAAAGGCGGGCATGTCATCAATCCGCGAGGTGAACGTTATACCCAGGACAACATCAGGCAACAGCTGACCCTGCGCGACTTCATGGACACGCTCAGATTCAGTGGACTGGAACTTGGCGGCGGTCCGGCGGCAATGACCAGCAAAGATAATCAGGCGTTTGCCAATCAGCTCGATAAGTTTCTGGCCAGCCGCTGATCTGATCTCGGGTAGGGTTTCGCTAGTGGCCCTGCCTGAAGCGGCAGGGCCGACTTTGTTTATTGACCGCTATAAATCACTTTAGGCTCGAAATAAGCCGCAGGGTATTTGGGATCGGGCGCTGTTTTTTCAGCAGGTTTGGTTTCGGTAGCCGTTACTGGCGCATGCAAGCCCTCGGCACTGTAAATGACTTTCGGCTGAAAATCGGATGCCGGGTAACGCGCATCCGCTGCGAACACCGATGAACAAACCAGGCCGCCTGCCGCTGCCAGAACTGTCGATACTGCCAAAAATTTCATAGCCTTACTCTCCGTTTAGTTAATCAAGAACCACACACGCTTAAATTCGCGCACTGCCAATGACCAAAAACAGCCCGGGCTTTAGCGCGGTTTAATACTTAAATCACCGATTGTTGCACCAATATCGATACCGCGCCCCTTGCCTTTCAGGGCCAGCGAAATTTCACCCCGGGTCAGCAACTGGGCATCGAGCGAATTGAGAAAGCCGATATGACTTTCCATAGACACATAATCACCAAAGATTTCATTGATGTTTTTCACTTCGGAAAACACTCCGTCACCTTCAATTTCGGATTTACCTATCGTAAAACCGATGCTTTTTGAGGACAGCGCCACCTGCGCCTTTTGACCATTACGGCAACGAACTTCGCCAGTGCCGTCATATTGTTTATAACCGAACGAAAAACCACTGAGCTTATATTTCATGGTGCAAGTAGTTAATACTTGGGTGTTGCTGAAATCAGGCACCGGCTGTTGCTGGGATTCGGCTTCCAAAGGCGGCATGCTATCGCTTAACGGATAGGTTTGCTCCTGAGCCACACTCACCGCCGCCATACACCACAAGCCGCTAACAGCTATCACTAATTTCAGTAGATTGTTCGGATGACTTTTCATGGCGTTGGCACTCAGCGGTGAGATGATTTTAAAGCGGTGAATCATACAAAACTTCCGCAGTCAGGTGCGAGTGATTTAGCAGCAATCAGTGGCAAGCGGTTATTTTCCGCCGATGACTTTGGCAAGCCAAACCACCCCACCGATGACCAAAAGCCCGGAAAACACCGACAACAAGGTCTGATCCTGACTGGAAACCGCATGACTTCGCTGTGCGGCCAGCACCGAAGCCGAGCTTCTGCCATCGACCTCATAACCGGTTCT
>CAIUWU010000280.1 GCA_903902945.1 uncultured Pseudomonadota bacterium | reverse complement strand
GTCTAAGCTTTAATCCTGTTCAGCTTTTGGGGGTTGTGCAGGAATTGGCAGTTGCAAGATATGGTAGTCGGCGATGATGCTGGCGATCTTTTCGCGATTTTTTTCAATTAAATCGTTTAACAGTTGTTTGCGTTTGCCGTCACTCTGACGGACTCCCATCGCAATTGAGTAATCAAATTTGATGGAAGCGGTCGATTGCATAGGAATAGCAAGATAGCTGATCTTTTGGTCCTGTGACTGAACGTATGCTGCCATCGGGCCCCACAAAATCACCATATCAATCTTGCCGTTACGCAGATCATTGCCAATTTGCATAGCGGTGTTGTGTTCGCTGTCGCCAGTCATGCTCTGATAGGGCACACCTTGTTCGAGTAAGCCATTCTGTTGCAGCCATTCAGTGCCCGGGCCACGATCAAACATGGCTATTTTCAGTTTTTCCTGTCTTTGCGGCTCTAGCTGGTTGAGTTGGTTGGCATCTTTTATATCGTCCCAGCCGCGTCCTTTAGCGATCAGTAAAACATAGCTGGAATGCAGATAAGGCTTGGTGGTGTCAGTTAATTCTGAGCCAACTGGTACGCCAATGACGACATCGCATTTATAGCCCTGACCATTATCGTTTTCAGCTTTTAAGGTGTTACGAATAAAGCCGATACGATCCGGAAGCCAGGTGTATTCGAGTTTTTGTCCTAATTGTTCAGCCAATAGTGAGGCTATTTTGTTTTCGTAACCTTTCTGGTCTTTGGTGGAATAGGGTGGGTTAACAGGATCTGCACATACTTTGAAAGTGTCTTCAGCCTGACTTTGTAAACTAACCGAAGAGAGTGAGGTTATGAGTAAGAGCTTGCTGGTAGTGAGTTTGGAGTTCATTTGCAGTTTCCTTTAGCCTGAAAAATGAGGACATCAGTTGCTTAGATATCTTGGTTGAGAAAAAGGCGTTTCTACATAACATAAAAAAGCCTTGACCGATTTCTCGGTCAAGGCCTCGTCAGCTATAAGATCTGAATAAGATCTTAGTTGCTTGGCAGTGCGAATACAGTCAAAGTACCGCCCAGTTTGGTGTAAGAGCTCAAGCTTCTGTAAGCACCTACCGCACCCAGACCTTCTGAGTTGGTTGATGATGAGCCATCGTCCAGACCAGCAGCAATACCGATACCTGCCCAGCCGCCAATACCAGACAGAACGCCTACGTATTGTTTGCCTTCGAATTCCCAAGTATTGACGTTACCAATGATGCCTGATGGGGTTTTGAATTTGTACAATTCTTTACCGGTTTTAGCATCAACAGCTTTCAGGTAGCCTTCCAAGGTGCCGTAGAATACAACGCCGCCAGCTGTAGCAACAGAGCCTGACCAAACAGAGAATTGTTCTTTGTTAGACCAAACGATTTTGCCGGTTTTAGCGTCATACGCAGTGAACTGACCCAAGTTAGTAGTGCCGTCTTTTTTACCTGTTATAACGTCAGCACCTGCTGGCATCATAGAAAGAGTAGCACCTACGTATGGTTGACCTGCAGTGTAAGACACTTCAAATGGTTCGTACTCCATGCACAAGTGGTTGCCTGAGATGTAGAACAAGCCAGTGTCTGGTGAGTAAGAAACTGGTTGTTGGTTTTTTGAACCCAGCGCAGCAGGGCAAGTACCAATTGTGTTGACGTCTTCACCATGTGCTTCTGTAGAGAACTCAGGCACAACTTCTGGACGGCCAGATTTCAGATCAACGTGGGTAGCCCAGTTTACTGATTTGTCGAATTTTTCAGCGACTAACAGTTCACCAGTTTCACGATCCAGGGTGTAACCGAAACCGTTACGGTCAAAGTGCACGATAGTTTTGTGCAATTTGCCTTTCACTTCTTGGTCAACCAGAACAGTTTCGTTGATACCGTCATAATCCCACTCATCATGTGGAGTCATTTGGTATACCCATTTAACTTCACCAGTGTCAGCGTCACGAGCCCACAATGACATAGACCATTTGTTGTCACCTGGACGTTGTACTGGGTTCCAGGTAGATGGGTTGCCTGAACCGTAATAAACCAGGTTCAGTTTTGGGTCGTAGCTGTACCAGCCCCAAGTTGTACCACCACCGATTTTCCATTGATCACCTTTCCAGGTGCTGGTGCCTGAATCAGCGCCAAGAGGAGTTACTTTGCCATCTTGCCATGCAGTTGATTTGCCTGGTTTGATCAAAGTGTCTTTATCTGGACCCATGCTGTAACCTTTCCAAGCCAGCTGGCCAGTACGGATGTCGTATGCAGCCAAGAAACCACGGACACCGAACTCACCACCAGAAATACCGGTGATAACTTTATCTTTAACAACCAAAGGTGCGTTGGTATTGGTCATACCCAGTTTTGGGTCGCCGTTTTGAACACTCCATACGCGTTTACCAGTTTTGGCATCCAAAGCTGTCAGAACGGTATCAGATTGTTGCAAGAAAATTTTGCCATCACCATAAGCCAGACCACGGTTAACGGTGTCGCAGCACATAACAGGGATAGTTACATCAGCATCCATCGTTGGAGTGAATTCCCAGATAACGGCTTTAGTTTTTTGATCGATCGCGTAAACAGTGTTAGGGAATGGTGTGTGAACGAACAGTACGCCGTTAACAACCAAAGGACCGCCTTCATGACCACGCAGAACGCCAGTTGAGAAAGACCATGCAGGTTGCAGATTTTTTACGTTTTGAGTGTTGATTTGTGACAATTTGCTGTAACGTGTACCCGCATAATCACCACCCCAAGTAGCCCAGTTAGCTGGGTTTTGAGTCAACTTTTCAAGATCACTGTTAGCAGTAGAAACAGTGGGTGCAGCGAGTAAAGTAGCTACAGTTGATGCAAGCAGCCAGTTTTTTACAGGCTTCTTCATATGTATCCTCCTGGTAATCTGTGGATTAAACAGAATACGATTTTGTGTTGTTAAGACTAATATTAGTTTTAAAGCTCTGAGTTGGATGACTGCCTGGTGGACTGTTTCAGCAAGCTGAGCGTCATTGGATAGCCACGCCAGCTGCGTAAATTGAAGGATTTTCCCCTAAAAGTCAATCAGAAAAACGTTTGTCATAAATGGGGGCTAAAATAAATTCAAGCCTGATAATGCCTTAGCGTTTAATACTAAAATCAGGCTTAATTGATTTTGTCTAAGCATATGCCCAGTCCGCCCAAGCCACAGTAACCCGCCGGATTTTTGGCCAGATATTGCTGGTGTTCGCTTTCAGCATAATAAAAAGTTGGCGCAAGCCGGATTTCGGTAGTGATGGTGGAGTAGTCATGCTGATTAAGTAATTGCTGAAACTGCTCTCGACTACTGACCGTCTGTTCAACTTGCCATTGGTCATGACAATAAATCACTGACCGATATTGGGTACCAATATCGTTACCTTGACGCATGCCTTGGGTTGGATCGTGCGATTCCCAGAACAGCTTTAATAATTGTTGATAGCTGATCAAAGCCGGATCAAATATCACCAGTACCACTTCGGCGTGCCCTGTTAAGCCGCTGCAGACTTCTTCATAGAAAGGATTGGGCGTAAAGCCGCCGGCATAACCGACTGCTGTTGTAAAAACACCGGCCTGTTGCCAGAACTTGCGTTCTGCCCCCCAAAAACAGCCCATGCCGAAGATGGCTTGTTGTAAGTGTGCTGGAAAAGGTGGCTGTATCGGCTGTCCATGTACAGCATGCAAGTGATGGCCCAGAATTGGCTGAGAGCGGCCTGGCAGGGCTTGCTCCTCAGCAGGTAACAATGTTTTTTTTAAAAGGTTCCACATAAACGGGTGTCCAGAATTCAACTATTAGAGTGCTGGCGATTATAATCGAGGCTGATTTTTTCAGGACATCAGAAAACATGAGCGATAAAGACTGCCTTAGACGATTTATTTTTGAACAACATAATATCCGTGGTGAATGGGTAAAACTGAACCAAAGTCTGCAACAGGCCAAGCAGCATCAGGTGTTAGTCAATCAGGCCGTGGAATCACAATTGGGTCAGGCGCTGGCTGCAGTGGCTTTACTGTCGGCCACTATCAAATTCAACGGTGCCATGATCATGCAGCTTCAGGGTAAAGGCGAGCTAACCGCGCTGGTGGCGCAGGCCAGTAATGATCAAAAAATTCGCGGTTTGGTACGCAGCAATGACACGGTTTCCGCAACGGATCTAAAAACCATGATTGGTGAAGGTGGTCGTATGGTGTTAACCATCGAAGTTGAAAACGGCGAGCGTTATCAGGGGATAGTGGCTATTGAGGCGAATAATCTGGCAGGAGTGGTGCAAGATTACTTCAGTCAGTCCGAGCAACTGCAGACTCGGCTCTGGTTATTTGCCGATCAGCATCAGGCTGCCGGATTACTGATCCAGGAACTACCCAGTGACAAACCGCAGGATAAGCTCGACTGGCAACGGATTGAAATGCTGGCCAATACTGTAACCGCAGCAGAAATGCTGGATCTGGATTGCGAAACCCTGCTATATCGGCTATTCAATGAAGAAAAACTCAGGCTTTATGCACCGGATCCGGTTAAGTTTCATTGCGGTTGCTCTCACAGCAAGATCAGTGAAACCCTGGTGGCATTAGGCCGTCAGGAGCTGGAAGACATTTTGTCGGAACACCAGCATATCAAAGTCGATTGTCAGTTCTGCGGCGCGCACTATCAGTTCGATAAAGTCGATGTTGAAAGTTTGCTTGCCAACGCTCTTGCCAGAAATGGCGACCATCCCACCACCTTACATTGAGCCTGCCATGAAAAAAACTCATCGATGCTTACGTTTTTTGCTAATTTTTTCATTGCTGCTCAGTATGACCGGGTGTTTGCAGTGGTTACACGCACTGCAGACTTATCGTCAGATGAGTGAGTTTGATAAGTATTTTTCAGTCACGGCCAATCAAGACTTCACCGTTCATTTCAAACAGCCCAAATTGTACGCAGACGATTTTGTCGCACTGGCCAAATTAAGGCCGACGACTGAAACCGTTTTAGGTGAGCACAAGCATTGGCGGTATCTGTTTCGCAAAGTCGATAAAGATAATAATCTGCTGAGTCCTGAAATCAGTTTTTATTGCGACCTGACCTTTGGCAAAGAAGACCGGGTTAATGACTGGACTTTTTCGAAAATGTTCCTGCAAATTGCCCCGGCAGAGTTTTTGGAAGCGTCGTTTCGTTCGCTGGGTGGTGCTGAGATTAACGAAGAAAAGAAACAGCTCCGGGCCAAAGCCGAACTGGCAGAAAAGATTGCTGCTGATTTACCCAAAAAAGCCACGGTGCTGAAGCATTTGGGCGAGCCTCTGGAAATCACCGAGGAAGAAAAGCTACAAATCTACCGCTATCAGTTCAAGTTGGATGCCCATGACATTGAAGAAGGTTATGAAGACCGAGCGATGAGCGAGGTCAGGCTGATGTTTGATAAGGAAACCAGCGAACTGGTGAAAATGTCGGGCCGTTTCGCCGGTCTGAAAATTTCTATCAATTATCGCGATTTCCTCGAAGACAAAGATAAAGAAAAAGACCCATAAAGCCGCTGGTCAGCAAGTCCGCGTATCAAACCGGACTTGCTGGCTCAGCCCGCAGTCAAATGTTTGGGAATCAGCAGAAAATAGCGTCCTGTCGATTTCATCAGCCCAGCCGCTTCGCCGGCCTGTTCACCCTGACCCCAAAATAAATCGCCGCGCAACAGGCCTTTAATGGCGCCACCGGTATCCTGAGCCATCACCAGATGTCGCAGGCGCTGATTGCTGGCGGTTGGATGTTCGGCATCCAGCCATAGCGGAATACCCAGTGGCAGATAGTTTTTATCGACTGCCAGGCTATGGCGGGCTGTCAACGGTGTGCTCATCGAGCCGATAGGCCCTTCAGACGGATGCGCATGCGTGAGCCGGAAAAAAACCACCGATTCATTTTGGCGCATCAGTTGTCTGCCTTCTTCGGGATTTTGCAAAATCCAGGCGCGAATGGTCTGCATCGAAATGTCTTCGCGGGCAATGATGCCCCGGTCAACCAGCGTCTTGCCAATCGCATAATAGCCTCGGCCGTTTTTGCCGGCGAAGCCGACACCTTGAACATGACCATTTTCCATGATCACCCGGCCGGAGCCTTGTACTTCCATAAAGAAGGCGTCAACGGCACTGTCAACCCATAACAATTCGGCGCCTTGGCCTTGTAAGGCACCGTTTTCGATTTCAGTGCGATTGTAATAGGGCAGGAACTGACCATTATGGATACGACCAATCTGATCGCCGCGTTTGACCAAGTCTTGCGGAATGCCATAAACCGGGACATTAAACCGTGCCGAACGGTGATAAGAGCCGTGCAGTTCTGGCAAGTAATAACCGGTAAACAAGCCGTTAAAGCTGCCGTTATTGGCTATTGCATAAGGCTGGAACCATTGTTCGAAAAACTGTTTTTCCTGGCCATTACGCACAGCAACACTACATAAGCGCTTCCAATCACCCACCGTGCCCAGTTCAAAAATACCATTCAGCGGTTTGTGATTAGGCTGTTTGTGCCAGCTGTCACAAGAGCGCCGGAATGATTTGAATGCCTCGGCATGATTGTCGTTATGCCAGCCGGGCAGGTAATGAAATTCGGTGGGGTACATCAGCACACTGCTGTCATTTCTGACCCGAACCGGCGTCCCCAGTTTGATCTCAGGTTCACGGCTGCTGCTTACCGCTGAGGGTTTTTCGGGTTGTGATGAACAGCCGGCCAATAAAACCGACAGGAATAACAACATCAATAACATGTCAGACAGATTGCGCATTGTGTTACATCATTAAGGTTTGCCAGAGGTGGTCGACACCGGCCCTTAATTCAGGAAACTGATCGCTATCGGCCTGCGCCGCTTCGTCATTCAGCACCTGATGATGGCCATAGTCACGGAAGCTGCAGTAAGCCTGTTTCAGCAAGTCGGCATCCTGTTGGGAAATGAAGCCGGTTTGTTGCAGGCTTTCCAGTAACCGGACATTATCGGTAAAGCTGTTCAGGGCCGGATGTTGCGCCGCTTCCGACAACACCCCGAATTGCACCATGAATTCAATATCGGTAATCCCGCCATGACTGTGTTTGAGGTCGAATACCTGTTGATCCTGGTTGCCGAGGTGAGTGCGCATTTTTTCGCGCATGGCGCGCACTTCATTTTGTAATGTTGCCCGGTCACGGGGCAGGGCGAGAATGTGCCGGCGTATCGCGGCAAACTGATTGGCCAGACGCGGATCACCGGCAATGAAACGTGCTCTGACCAAGGCTTGATGTTCCCAGGTCCAAGCTTGCTTTTCATAATAAGACTGATAAGAGTCTACATGGCTGACCAGAATGCCGGAGTCTCCATTTGGCCGTAAGCGCATGTCGGCCTCATAAAGTACGCCGGACAGCATGCGGGTATCAAAAATATGGCGGATTTTTTGCGCCAGACGTAAATAAAACTGATCACAACTGATGGGTTTATCGCCATTAGTCAGCGCATTGCCATCGGCGCTGTTGTGCAGAAATACCAGATCCAGGTCAGAGCCATAACCCAGTTCGATGCCGCCAAATTTACCAAAACCGATAATCGCAAAGCCCGGTGTTTGTTGGTCGCAGTCGGGCGGGGAACCATGCTTGACTGTTAGCAAGCGCCAGGCACGTTTCAGTACCTGTTCAACAATCGCTTCGGCGATCCAGGTCAGATAATCGCTGACCACCATTACCGGAATCACCCCCATGATGTCAGCCGCCGCCACGCGCAAGACGTTGACGTGTTTGAATTGACGCAGCTCGATCATTAACGGTTCGATGTCCTCGTCATCAATATGTGCCAATTGTCGTTCCAGGTCTTCGGACAAGGCCGCTCTTGCCAGCGGTTGGAACAGTGTGCGACTGTCGAGTAATTCATCAAACAGCACCGGATAGTGGGCCAGATAGTGACAAATCCAGGGGCTGGCGGCCGCCAGTTCCAGCAGCAGGCTGAGCGCGCCGGGATTTTCGGCCAGCAGGGCCAGATAGACATTGCGTCCTGCGACCGCTTCGAATAGCGTGGTCAGCCGTTGCAGGGTTACCGCCGGATCGGTTACTGCCGGCAGTTGTTCAATCAGCTTCGGCATCAGGCGATTGACCACCGCCTCACCTTTGGCGCTCAGGCGTTTAATCGCCAGACTGTTACGAAAATCAGCCAGAATTTCAGCGATTTTGACACTGTCGGCCAGATCCATTTGCCCGAGTAACTCAATGGCTTGTTCGTCGCCGGCCCAGATCAGCTGACTGGTTTGCTGGCTATTGTTATTCAGCGAGAACACTTGTTCAAAAATCCGGTGCACATCGCTACGCACCTGATCGAGTTCGTCTTTGAAGCTGGCCCAGTCATCAAAATCCATCGAGTAGGCGAGCAGAATTTGTACTGAAGGATCGGTAGGCAAGTCATGGGTCTGGCGATCCTGATATTGCTGGATATGATTTTCCACCCGGCGCAGGAAGCGATAAGCCATTTGCAGAGTGGCGACATCCTCGCTGGTCATCAGTTGCTGATCATCGAGCACCGACAAAATCACTTGAATTTCGCGCTGCTGCAGAGCGGGGTCCTGGCCGCCGCGAATTAACTGGAATGCCTGACCGATAAATTCGATTTCACGGATGCCGCCTGGTCCCAGCTTAACGTTTTCCATCCGGTCTTTGCGCCGCAATTCCTGGGTAATCTGTTGCTTGAGGCTACGCAGTTCTTCAAAAGCACCGTAATCCAGATAGCGGCGATAAACGAAAGGCTTGATCATGGCAGCCAGTTGTTTGCCGGTAGCAAAATCACCGGCGACCTGACGGGCTTTGATCATCGCGTAGCGTTCCCATTCTCTGGCCTGGGTCAGGTAGTAGTTTTCCATGCCGTCGAAAGTCATGATCAAGGGGCCGCTGTCACCGAATGGCCGTAAGCGAACGTCGGTGCGGAAGACAAAACCATCCACGGTGATTTCGTCCAACATCTTGACCAGCGAACGACAGATCCGGGTAAAAAACTCACCATAGCTGATTTGTTTTTTTTCGGTCAGCTCGCCGTTTTCGGCGTAGGCAAAGATCAAATCGATATCCGAGGAGTAATTCAGCTCCCAGGCGCCCAGTTTGCCCATGCCTAATACAATGATATTAAAAGCACTGCCATCAGCCAGTGTGGGTGTGCCCCAGCGCTGACAGGCTTGCTGGTAGAAGTAATCCAGTGCAGTTTGAATACATGCTTCGGCCAGTGCAGTCAGATCACTGAGTGTTTCATTAAGATCAGCCCAGCCGGCCAGATCGCGCCAAGCAATTCGCACCATTTCCCGGCGCCGGAATAAGCGCAGCTGTTTGGCCAGCCCCGCTTCATCGGCAAAAGCTAAGCACTGGATGCTGGCCGTATAGTCATTCCGGCGCAGCGATGAAAACAGGTCGCCGGAGCTGACCAGATCGCTTAATAGATTGGGATTGCGCAACCAGCTGTCGGTAACAAACTGGCTGCAAAGACAGACTTTAAAAGCCGACAGCGCGAATTGCGGATGATCGAACACGGTTAGTTGTTCGGCATCGAGATGTTCAATCATGCGTTGCGCCAGCGTATCAGCCTGGCTTTGAAGTGATTCAGGGATGTGGCAACTATGTTGAGACAATGAGGCTAAAACAGACATAAACAAATCCGGCACAATCGAAATGAAATTTCATGATACCTAAAAAACAGGCTTTATCCGAATAGAACTGTGGGTGATTTGATATGGAATGCTGAAATGAGCTTGGTAAACACTAAATAACAGGTTTGGGTAAGCACGGCCGTCTTGACAGTGTTTTTTCTGTCCAAAAATGGCGTCGGTCGGCGGGGGCTTCATGTTCTTGATCAGTGATGATGTGATGGGGATTTTGCTCAAATTGCGGCCGATATTGGTTTATGCCGCGCTGCTTGGCTTTTCTCGTGGATATAATGCGATCTGTCGTCACATAGTGCTCATCTAGCAAGAAAGCCAGTGGCATCAGCAAAATCAATGCTTATATCTTCATCACTGAAAGGAAATAATCGTAAATGACCTTAATAAAAGCAAAATCACCTCGAGCCGAAGTCGCTTATTCGTTGGTTTGTGACTTGCAGCAACGTTTTGTTGATGGTCTGAGTAAAATCGGCGACAAGTTTGGCAATGGCAAGCCTTTTGTGCCCATGGAATGGTTGCGTGACGATGGCAAACATGGCGGCGGTATACGCTTTATGGCGACTGACAATACGATATTTAATCGAGCTTCTGTCAATATCTCCCATGTTCAGTATGACGATGATGAGACCAAGAAGTTGTCATCGGCTTCGGCGATTTCCACTATTATCCATCCCGATAATCCGCTGGCACCTTCAGTGCATATTCACATCAGCTGGACCGAAATGAAAGATGGCTGTGGTTATTGGCGTGTAATGGCTGACCTCAATCCATCTAATCAGTGTGATGCCGATAAGGAACTGTTTGTCGAAAAACTCAGACAGGCTGCCCCGAAACAGTATGATGAAGCTGCTGTCCAGGGGGACGCGTATTTCTATATTCCCGTACTGGAACGTCATCGTGGGGTAACTCATTTTTATCTGGAAAATTATTTCAGCGATGATTTCAATCTTGATTTAGATCTGGCAAAGACAGTTGGCGAGGCTGCTATTGACACTTATTGCGATATTTTGTCTTTTGCCCTTGAAACGCGGACCTTGTCAACCGATGCGGAGCGAAATCAGCAGCTCGATTACCATACCTTGTATTTTTTTCAGGTGCTGACACTCGATCGAGGAACCACATCGGGTTTGTTGGTGCATGATCAAAATGATTTCGGTATCCTGGCATCGTTGCCATCAGTTATCAATCGAAGCTTGCTGGCGTCTTGGGTGCAGAAAATGCCACCGCCACAGGATCAGTTGCTGCACAACATTCTTGCCTGCCTGCCGGCAACCGATATCTGTTTGGTTGAAGATGATAGCAAGCGAGCATTGGCGAATTGTTTGCGGCAACATTACATAATGTATCCGGAGGCGATTGATTTGCAGGCCAGAGGCAACGTCATTCCTTCAACCGTCAACAATCATCGTTGAAATGGCATGGGATTGGGTGGAATTACGCCAAAGCAGAAATTAGCGATGGCTCTTAATCTCTACTTTTAACGATAGTTAAACAATGAGGGGATTACCCATTCAAACCTTATTTATTGCGGCCCATTTCAATGATGAAGACGGACATTCGGAGCATTTGTTTAGGTACAACGACAGTAATTGTGGCGCGAGGCCTTGCTCCGCTGAGATTTGCTTTGGCGAGAATTGGCATTGGGTCATCCACTAGACCCAAGACCAGCTTTACCGCCTTTTTGGGTGTCCATCGTGAAAAATGTATCGGTGTGCCGGCTTATTGTCTTAAGTCTTTTTTATCTGGCCTGGGTTCCTTGCTAAACCTTGTCACCACAGCAATTGGGTAGGCTAAAACCGGGAACCGGTTAAATATCAATCGTCAGATTCAACTCCACATATTGCAAGGTTGGCAGATTCAGTGCCTGGGCTGTGTTTTGATCATGGTAATGCATCAACCAGTAAGGCCAGCGTATCCAAACAGGTAATTGATGGTGATCTGACTGCCTGAGTTGCTCTTTTGCGGTGTAATACACAATCTCTGAACGATGCTGCCACCAGTTGTTAGCCAGTCCAAGTGCTTCAATAGACTGCATATTGATATTCTCGGCAAAACCAAACGTTGCGGTCAGATGATAGATGTCAGGCGAATAATGGCGAACCTCAATTCGGTTGCTCTCATTGACGCGAGGCAAGTCAAGGCTGCGAAATTCGACAATCACAGTAGGCTGGTAAAGCATTGAAGTTAGCTGAACCTGGCGGAGCAGGGCATTGGGCGTAATTTGTAATTCGGCCGGAAAGGCCAAATGCTGAAAAAAAACTGCTGGTCTGGCCTGAAAATGCAGATCCTGGCGTTCACACACCAAATCCACGAATACCGGAATCGGTAAATCCAGGCGTTGTGCTTGGCCGGTTAAATAACGGTTACCCGTCATCCAGGCTAGCATCAGCCAGCTGAAGAGGGCGGCGATGATCAAGGTCACATAACTGCCATCGGGAATTTTGGTAATGGTGGCTGCCAGAAAGATACAGTCCAGGGGAATGGCAAATACCACAAAAGCCAGGATTGATTTCCATGACCATTTCCAGACGTAAACAACCACTAATGTAAAAGCCACCGTGGTCAGAAACATGGTGGCTGCTACGGCAAGGCCATACGCGTTAGCAAGCGATGCCGATGAACCGAATCCGTATGTCAGCAATAAGGCACCGGTTGCCAGCAGAAAATTTATTTTAGGCAAATAAATCTGGCCTTTTTTGGATGCGGAGGTTTGAATAATCGCCAGGCGTGGCAAAAAACCCAGCTGTATCGCCTGGCTGGATAAAGAAAACATGCCTGAAATAACCGCCTGACTGGCAATGATGCTGGCAAAGGTTGCTAGTAAGACCAGAGGAATTAAAAAGCCTTCGGGTGCCAGGGCAAAAAACGGTAAATCGTTATCCCTGATACTCGCGAGATGCTGAAGTAACCAGGCTCCCTGACCGAAATAGTTCAGTAATAACGCAATCAATGCCACAAAATACCAAGCTAGTTTGATGGGCTTCATTCCAAAATGTCCCATATCAGCATAAATGGCTTCGGCGCCGGTAACGGCAATCATCACTGATCCGAGTAGTGAGAATGTACCGATAGTGCCC
This sequence comes from uncultured Pseudomonadota bacterium, assembly GCA_903902945.1. GTDB lineage: Bacteria > Pseudomonadota > Gammaproteobacteria > Methylococcales > Methylomonadaceae > Methylomonas. Next base: position 7,269 of record CAIUWU010000280.1, on the reverse strand, counting down.
AATTCCATAGCAATTTGTATGGCGTACTGCGGTGAAAATGCGATTAAGACTTGCGGAAATTTAATGATCTCTTTTATCCCGAGTATGGCAATCGAGACAAACCAGACCAGCATGATAGGGCCGAATAATTGGCCCAGTTTTCCGGTTCCCAGGCGCTGAATTGAAAATAAACCTGCGATCAGTGCCAGCGCGGTAATTAAAATCCAATGATCAATGTTTTGATAAGACACTTTTAATCCCTCAACCGCTGATAGCATCGCCAGCGCCGGGGTTAACATACTGTCTGCCATCAACAGTGCCGCAGCGATGAGAGCGACTGCCGTACTGAAAACTAGTATTTTAGGGCTAATCTGGCCTGACGATTTGAGAATGGCCATGATGGCAAAAATGCCGCCTTCACCATCACTCTCAGCACGGGTGATGAACAGTAAGTACTTAACGCTTACCACCAGAATCAATGCCCAGAAAATCATCGAGATGATGCCGAGGATGCCATTAGTCGTTAATAACGATGGATTGCTGTGTAAGCAGGCTGTTAAAGCCACCACGGGACTGGTTCCGATATCTCCAAATACGATACCGAGTGCGCCCAGTGCTAATGGAAGCACGGGGCTCTGATCTTGGTTATGAACAGACATGAGTTAGAGTTTTTGTAGCAGTCGGAATTGTCGTTAAGGTAACTAAACGTAATGCAAAAATTAAGATTCTAATGAAATAAGCGTCTTTTATGGCATGATTTTTCAGAATTATCGATAAAAACCCATCTTGTCTAGTTGAGTAAAGCTATTATTTATCTATCCCGCGCAAGGTGTGTCAGTAAGTGGCGATTATTCGCAACATATTAATTTTATTAGATTTTGTTCTGATTATGGCAGCCGCATAAAGCTGCCGTATCAGCGGCTGAATTGTTTTTTGCCTACAGCTTTTAGCATTTAACCTCTTAATTCCCATGCAAAGATTTAAAAAATCCCTCCGTTTTAAAATACCGCTTGAGAATACGCATCATCAATTCATTGCCAATGGTGTTAGTAAAACAGAACAGACGCTGGCAATTCACAAGCCTTTTTGGGTTTTTATGGGCGGGAATTTGGGTATTTCGACCTGGTTGATGGGCGTTATTATCGCTGACCTGGGGCTTAGTTTTGTCGATGCACTATTCGTGATGGTACTGGGAGGAATGGTCGGTACTCTGTTACCGTCGCTGACAGCACTGATAGGCCCCAAGTCCGGGTTGTCACAGATCGAAGCCGGACGCTTTGCCCTGGGCAAAACGGGAAAAAAAATCCCTGCTATTCTCAATTGGGTAAATGCGATTGGCTGGGATATTGTTAATAACGTCATTTCGGGTACCGCTTTCATTGTGTTGATGCAAGAGTTCGGCATAACAATGCCGATGTGGTTATCGCTGGCAATTTTGGTAGGGATTCAATTGGTGATTGGTGTTTATGGACATCATTTGATTCAAAACACCGCCAAGTTCACAGGGACTTTGCTGGTGCTGTTTTTTATTGTTATTGGTCTGGCTGCCATTCAAAAAACCCAGCTTCATGTCCCGGCCAGCGGTAACACAGACATTGGAACCATCATGAATGCTTTTGTGCTCATGGTGGCTTTCAATTTAGGCTGGACGACATCAACGGCAGATTACACCCGATATTTACCCAGAAAAACGCCGCTTAAAACCGTGTTTCATACTGTTTTTGTTGCTCTGTTTTTGTCACTGGTATTGCTATGCCTGTTCGGATATCTGACTGCGGCAGCAGTAACTGATAATTCGCCTCAAGGTGTCATGCAGGCCTTGCAAAGCCTGTCCGGTCATTTTGCTCCGCTAGTCATGTTTCTTATCTGGTTCAATGCTATCCCTGCCAACGCAATGAATGACAATTCAGCCGCCTATACGCTGATTTCAATCGGATTTCCAATTTCCAGACCTACTTCGGCTATTTTTGGTGCGATTGTGGGGTATGCAGGCAGTTTGATGGCAACGCAATCATTCATTGATTTCTTTGAGGAGTTTCTCTTGCTATTCGCGCATTGGATAGCGCCGTGGGCGGCTATCGTGCTGGTTCACTGGTTCATGATTGGTAAAAAAATTCAGCATACGCCTTCGGGTATTACTGCGGGATGCTGGTTGCTGATTTTGGTGTCTGCCGCTTCGGTAGCACTTTTTTCCATCAGTCCCTTTTATCAAGGTATTGCGACCGGGTACGTGATGCACTTTGATGTCGGGCCTTATATCGGTTTTGGGGTTTCAGGCCTTTTATATTATCTATGGATACGATCAGCTGGGTACTTCAAGCGCCGGCGACGTTAAACATTATTCGCTGTCAGGGGTTGGTGTATTGCAGTAGTCTGACCACTGTCGCAAGCCGTGGTTATGCCCGATTTTCAGCAGGCGCAAAAAAATCTGTGCAGTAATAAAGGCATCTCCGGCCGCCGTATGGCGATCATGCGGTTTGATAGCGAACAGCTTACATAGCGAATCCAGTGAATAGCCTTGCAGGCCGCTGTCATCAATCAGGTCAAGCTCTATTAATTTGAGCGTCATGTCCATAGTATCCAGCGTCAGGTTTTGGAGCGGAATGCCAAAATGGCGAAGCAAAGCCTGATTTAGAATGCTGTGATCGAAACCAACATGATGACCGATGATGACGGCATCGCTGACATAATTCAGAAATAAAAGCAGGGCTGTTGCTTCATCAAAACCCTGCTTAGCTTCGTCGCGGGTAATGCCGTGTACCGTGACTGCCGCCAGATTGTGCTGAATTTTCAGCATGATTTCAAAACTGTCCGCCAGGACGATTTCATTGTCGTAAACCCCAACGCAGCCAATCGATACGATCCGGTCATGTAAAGGATTGGTGCCGCTGGTTTCTGTGTCCAGGACTATAAATCGGCTGTGCTTCATGGCCGGGTTTTGACTGCTATTCAAAAACACCGCCTGATACTGGCGTAAGGTTTCGAGGCTGCTGAGTTCGGTCATCTGTCATGCCCCGGTTCGATTAGCATCATGGTCCACATCAGTAAATCATGAATCGCTTTAAATGCGGTCTTGAGGCGGCGTTGATCATATCTACTCAATAAACCAGGCAAGATAGCAGTTGCCGGCTGACCATGTCTGGAACAATGCTGCTGAAAATAGGCTAAAAACCGGAATGCCTCGCTCGCTTGCTGTAATAGGGGCTTGTGATCAGGCTGAAACTGTTCAAGCAGCCGAATGCGCTGAACGGTGTCCTGGATTTGGATGCTCTTAGCGGCCAAAGCCTGAACTCTGATCGCATCGGTGATCGGCATCAGAGCAAACTGTTCAAGGTTTAGCGCCTGTTGCTGATCACCTTCAATTCCAATGACTTGATCATCATAAAATGTCAGTGGCGGCAGATTTTCCAGGGTGTCATTGGCCAGGATTTTGATGAACGCTGGATGGCTGGTGAATGCCTGCTGTAAGTGCTGTTCTAGTTGCTGCGCCAGTGCTCGGTTGCCGGAATGGTAACTAAAATCAAACCAGTAGCGCTTATCGAATACCTGATTCTCAACCGGATGCGAAACAATTGCGCTCAGTTGCTCTTGAACGTCCCGTAAGGACAGCATCTGAATATCGGGATTGATTAGCGGCGTTGTCAGGCTGCTAAGCCTTGCAGACAGCTGGCAGGAAAGCGCTTGCAGCTGCTGTATTAATAGTGGCTCATCACTGTTATGAACCATCCATAATTCTGGCTGGCTGTTGTTTAGTAATGAGTAGTAGCCGGTCTTATCCAGTATCAAGCAACAGAACTCGGTGTTGAATGCGGGATTGCCTGGGTGCGCCAGTTCGGATTTGCTTTGCCGGATTAGGCTATTGAGCAGGCTATTGAACAGCTGACTACCGAATGCACTGGCAAGCTCGTATTGCGATGGGTCGCTGAAGATCTCATCAATCAGAGCCCGGGATTGTTGCCAGTAAAGGTCTAATTCGGTCATCGAGTCAGCTTGATGAATGGCGCGGATCAGGCTAGCCGGATTGTTACCAAGTTGCAAAAGCAGATCTTCATCGCTGATCAGCCCCTTGAATGCAGATTCAGAATGGCCATCTGTGGTCAGAACCACTGGCATGGACGGTTTGGAAATCATGGCATTGAGATAATTTACCCAGCTCAAATCAGGAGGCATCAGTGTCAGCGTTTCAATGGCAATCAGTGTTAGTGGCGAAGCGGGGTGGTAGTTGCCTTGGGATAGTGAGCGCATGATTTGCTGCAGATTTACCAAGCCTATTGGTTGCCGCGCTTGATTGACCACGCACACGCTGCGGCCTTGCTGAATCGCGCTGAGTGCAAGCAGATCCTTGATGCTTATGGGTTCAGATACTGAAACGGAATGTGCCTCGAAATACGCCGAGGGTATCGGTAGATTGAGCTGATGACTCAGAGCGCGCTTGAATGCTGGGTGGGTCGATGTCGTATCGCTAGTCTGACTGACTAAGTCATGCGTCGAAAAATAAAGGCTCACATAATCCTGAAGCGCACGGTTTTGCTGCATCAATGCGGCTAATAGGCTGACATCGACGGAATAGAGTATGACATCGCTCTGCGTCACCGCCGTATGGCGATAGGTTTTAAAGTCAGTCAGCGGCTCCAGACCAATCAGGTCTCCGGTGGCGGCAATATCAATCAGTGGCTTGTGCTCTGTTTCTGTATCCAGCACATGAATGATGCCTTGCTGTAAAACCCAGCACCGGTTGTTGCAATCCTGGTGCTGACGGAAAATGTATTCGCCACTTTCATGGAAACTGACTTTACCTGACGCTGCCAGCGCCAAGAGTTGCGGCTCGTCCAGACTATCAAAAGGCGGGAACTGTTTTAAAAAGTCGGCGACCCGATATTGGATGAGTGATGTTTTCATTATTATTTTTATGAGGGAATTTGAACGCCATTACGGGTCAGGGATGTTGCCGATGGTCTGATCGCCAATAGCGTCTGATCAGATAAGTCCATAGACCGCCTCCCAGAATTTTGGCACTGAATTGAGCCAGGAATATATCCGGCATCAGTTCTCCGAAAGCCAGGATCGGGAATAGCAAGGAATCGACCAGGGCACCGCTGAGATTTGACCCATGGGCCTTAAGCAGCCATGAACCGGGCAACGTATTAAAGGTGAACCAGTCGGCGATAGCGGCGGCAGTGAATGCAGTGGCACTGGCTATGGCGATGGATTCAGCGCTGGCGTTAAGCAGATAGGTTAAGACTCCGCTGGAAACGATTAATAACCCCATTTGCCAGGCCTTGAGCTTGAAATGCAGCCAGTCACGCAGGGCAAGGTCCAGACCTATCATCACAAACGCAGTGATGCCGGTGATGCCGGGACCTAAATACGCGACTGCCAGATTGGCCAAAACAATGGCACTGGTGTAAATCAAGATTGCGATGCCAAGAGTCACGGATTATTTGTCCTGGATATGAATGAAAGGGGAGCATTTATACCCTATCAGGCCTGTGCTAGGATAAAAAACCTGCAAAATCTGGCACTGATTTTTCCAGGTGCTGATCCGGTTCTGATTTAAATCCTTATTTGAATGCCACTCCTATGAATAGTCTGATTTCGCATGGTCAAAGTCCAAATAAGGGTTTTGTACAAACCCCGGCAACACACAGTTTGCGTGCTGAGTTGCAAGAGTTCGAACTGGGGCGTTTTTTAATCGAGCATCAGGGGTTGAATGGTTATTGGACGAATTATGTTTTGTTATATCCGCAAACCGGCAAACTTAAGGGTTTGAGTAGTGATGGCAAACCACTGACAGGGCTGGAGAGATGGTTATTAGAAAAATGCCCGATTTTTCTGGCCACTCAGGAGCGTTTTGTCGTGTTCAAAAAATTAACACAACAGCATCTTCAGTCTGGGATGAGTCTGGTATCGGTTCCTTGTGGCCTGATGCAGGATCTTCTGGGGCTTGATTATTCGGTTGTTCAAGACATTAGCCTGATTGGTATTGATCTTGATCCGGAATCATTGCAGCTGGCGGCTGATTTTGGTCAGAGCCTTGCAAATATCAGGATTGGTTTTGAGCAACGTGATGCCTGGGAGCTGGGTGTCAATCAGCAGTGGGATTTTATTACCAGTAATGGTTTGAATATCTATGTGGAGGAAGCTCAGACCTGTATTGACTTATACAGAGGATTTGCCCGAGCGCTGAAACGTGGCGGTTATTTACCGATCAGTTTTATTACGCCGCCTGAAGAATGGATACCGGTTGATAGACAAGACTTGCAACAGCAGCGTTTTTTATTTACTGACGTCCTGGGTGTCAAATGGCAGCATTATCGTGCGGAGGTGGCGGTCAGACAGCATCTTGAAGCAGCGGGCTTTGATGTGTTGGAGATTGTCTACGATTCCCAACGTATGTTTCCTGCTGTGCTGGCCCAGAAAAGCAGGGCTGCCGATCATGGCTAGGCCCAATCGGCGATTGAAAGCATCGCTGGTATTACTTAGGGCGCAGCATAAAAGCCAATCGCTATAAAAAAGGGCTTAACGATTTCTCGTAAGTCCTTGATTTGTTTGGCTCCCCCCCCGGGCGGGCTTGAATCGACGACCTAGTGATTAAGGGGGAGTATGGCAACTGTAAAATTAACCGGATCCAAAATTGATAAGGCTCAACCTGACCCAGACAAAACTCAAACATTTATCTGGGATGCAGGCATGCCCGGACTCGCTCTACGGTAAGCGCTCAGCCGTTCCACATCGCCAGACGTTGCAGACTATGATTTAATCCAAATCACCGAACGGCAGCAATTCGTCGATGCGGCTGTTGGGCCAGGTGGGTAGCTTTTCCAGGGTGTCTTTCAACCACGCGGTCGGATTAAGGCCGTTGAGCTTGGCGGTGCCGAGCAGGGTTTGAATGACGGCCGCCCGTTGGCCGGCGCGTTCCGAGCCGGCAAATAGCCAATTCTTTTTTCCCAAGGCAATCGGGCGGATGCTGTTCTCGACCGGATTATTATCGATCGGCAGATCGCCGGTTTCGGCGAAGCGCGTCAGTGCAGGCCAGCGTTTCAGGCTGTAATCGATCGCCTTGGCCGTTGCGCTGTTGGGCGCCATCAGCAACCGGGTTTTCTGCAGCCAATCGTGCAGGTCGGTTAAGGCGGGCAGGCTTTTTTCCGCCCGTAGGCGTTGGCGCTCGTCGGCACTCATGTCGCGGCCTTCGGCTTCGTTGGTATACAGCACACCGATCCGCTGCAAGGCTTCTTGCGCCACGGGGCTTTGGTTGGCCTGAAACAGGTCGAAGAATTTCCGGCGCGCATG
>CAIUWU010000279.1 GCA_903902945.1 uncultured Pseudomonadota bacterium | reverse complement strand
TGCCGCTGACTTCCTGCGCTGCCAGGCCTGAGCCCGGGGCTGGCAGAAGGGTCTTCCTGACCCTCTGCCCGCCAGCGGCATCCCTGCCGCTGCCCGTTCGGGCTGTTTCCGGTCTCAGACCTGGCTGCTCGGCGCGGCATAGGGGAGTCTGGTTCAGGCTTTTGGTGCTACTGGGGTTTTGGCATGATGGGGGGATTCTGGGTCATGGCTCCGACAGGAGAGCTGGCAGTGTCGGACCGGTTAGCGAATTGAGATTACTTTTCTTGAGTCCGCGAAGTTGTCAGGGCTTAGCGAAACGCTGAGGACTTTTGCTGGATTGGGTCACTGCTTTGGCAATGGCGGCTTCGATTAAAACCCGATGTTGGCTGCAATTAAATTGGCCATTCAAGTGAAGTTGCCTGAATTGAAACCGTCGTTTCGGCAGGGACCACCTGAATTAAAGTCGTCATCCCGGCAGGGATTGCCGGGATCCAGAGTGCAGGATGCTTGGGAGTCTGCTGTTTTTGGTATTGGTTGCTTGGTTTTTGGGGTTTTGGTGGGTGCGTGGCTTGTTGGTTTTGTGCGCTGCGCGCGGTGTTTGATGCCGGTTCGCGCACCGGCGGGTAGAGAGTTATCCGGACCGCAGGTTTACGGGGATTTTAAGGTTAGCGGCAAACCGGCGGCCATGAACAGAGCGCGATCACAGACGGCAGCAATGGCCTGATTCAGACGTCCGGCTTCGTCCTGATAACGGCGATTAATTTCGCCCAGCGGCACAATACCCAGACCAACTTCATTACTGACCAGCACAATCTGGCCGGGCAATTGCGGTAATACTGCAATCAAGGCCTCACGTTCCTGCTGCCAGTGATGATCTTGCGGCGGATTACAGTCGGGGCATAACCATTGCGCCAGATACAGGGTCAGGCAATCGACCAGCAACAGCCGGTCGGCGCGGGCTTGCTGCTGCAGGGTTCTGGCCAGAAAAAAAGGCTCTTCTATCAATCCCCAGTGCGCCGGTCGCCGCTCACGATGATGGCGGACCCGTTCGGCAAATTCGTCGTCATAGACACTGGCGGTGGCGATATACAGCACGTCGAGACCGGACTCTGCCGCCAGCGTTTCTGCATAGCGGCTTTTACCAGAACGGGCACCGCCAAGAATCAGGGTTTTCATACTGCCGGTTCCGCTGCGGGTTTTATCTCCAGCATGTCCAGCGCAAGCTCGGCCATGCGCTGCGAACCACCACCCTCGCCTAACAAAGTCCTGACTTCGGCCAGACCTTGCAGACAGGCCTGACGGTAAGGCTGGTCGTTGAGCAGGCGTTGGATTTCTTCAGCCAGATTGTCAGGCGTCACCGCATCCTGAATCAGCTCTCTGACGATAGCACGTCCGGCAATAATATTAGGCAACCCGATATAGCGGATCTTGACCAGCAATCGGCCCAGCCAGTAAGTCAGCGGCGACAGACGATAGGCAATCACCATAGGCACCCCCAGCAGAGCAATTTCCAGCGAGGCAGTACCAGAGGTGGTCATTACCGCATCGCAACACTGAATCACATCATAGGTCTGCTGTTTAACCACCTGAATCGGCAGACCACTGGCTTGCAACTGCTCTGCCAGTGCGACGTCGCTGATCGAATCGGCTTGCGGTAACAAAAACTGCATCTGCGGCTGGCTCTGCTGCAAACGCTGGGCCGCCGCCAGCATTACCGGCAACATGCGTTTGATTTCATTGCTGCGACTACCGGGCAGCAGCCCAACCACTGGATATGGCGTCTTTAACTGAAACAATTGCTGGTCTTCGCTGCGATTGCGCAACGGCCTGACTTTATCGACCGAGGGATGCCCGACATAGCGCACCGGCACCTGTTTGGCATGGTAATAGGCGGTTTCAAACGGAAAAATCACCGCCATCATGTCAATTGCTTTGCCATAGGTTTCAACTCGCCCCGGACGCCAGGCCCAGACCTGCGGACTGACATAAAACAGCACTTTGATACCGTGATGCTTGGCAAACTGCGCCAGCTTGAGATTGAATTCTTTGTAATCGACACACACCAGCAAATCCGGCTTTTCACGCAGCAACAGCTGTTTGAGTATCTTTAAAGCGCGACGAATTTCGCCATAGTGTTTGAGCACTTCGACCAGCCCGATGACGCCGATAGCCGACGAATCGAAAGCCAGTTCGATGCCGGCCTGGCGCATTTTGCTGGCTCCCATGCCAATGCCGCGAATCGCCGGATAGCGGGCCTGCAAGGCCTGAAACATATGCGCCGCGTGCTGATCGCCGGAGGCTTCACCGGCACTGAAAGCAACCGTGTAGGTTTTGGGAGTGGTCATGACAAAGATTGGTAAGAGAATCAGGGCTGACAGGCGCCAGCCCCGAGTGCAAAGATTAAGCGTTCACTACGCCAGCGATGACGCTGACAATCTGTCTGATACTGTCATCACTGAGTGAAGAGCAGATAGGCAATGAGAAACAAGCAGCCGCCACCGCTTCGGTCACGGGTAAAGACAGACCTTCGCATTCGGCTTTAAACACATTTTGCTGATGCAGCGGCACCGGATAGTAGACCGCACAGCCAATTTGCTGATCCTGCAGCGCTTTCATGATTTCATCACGGCGCTCTGACAACAAAGTGTACTGATGATAAACATGGACACCGATACCGTCTTCATGTGGCGTAGTCAACGGCAGATCGGCCATTAATTGCGAATATAAATGCGCTGCGTGGCGACGCGCGGCATTGTATTGATCGATGCGTTTCAGCTTGGCCCGCAGCACCACCGCCTGCAATTCATCGAGACGGCTGTTGTAACCGATCACATCATGGTAATAGCGCACTTCCGAACCGTGATTGCGGTATTGCTTGATTCTAGCCGCAGCTTGATCGCAATTGGTAGTTACCAGACCGCCATCGCCATAACAGCCCAGATTTTTGCTGGGGAAAAAGCTGAACCCGGCCGCATCACCAAAACTGCCGGTCTGCAGACCATTCACCGAAGCGCCGAACGACTGGGCGCAGTCTTCAATCAGTTTCAAACCATGCTGATCACAAATCGCTTTAATTTCCGGCAGATTGGCAGGCTGGCCAAACAGATGCACCGGCATCACGGCTTTGGTGTTTGAGGTAATGGCTTTTTTAATGTTGGCGGGCGTGATATTGAAACTGTGCGGATCGATATCGACGAATACCGGTGTCGCTCCGACATATTTGATAGCTTCGGCAGTGGCAATAAAGGTAAAGGCGCTGGTAATCACTTCATCGCCAGGCCCTATGCCTTCGGCCAGCAAGGCCAGATGCAGAGCATCGGTTCCGGAAGCGCAGCCGATCGCATGCTTGACGCCCAGATAGGCCGCGGCTTCTTTCTCGAACGCTTGTACATTCGGCCCCAGAATAAAAGCACAACTATCCAGCGTCTGCGCAAAACCGGCTTCAATCTCATCTTTGATTTCAGCGTATTGAGCTTTTAGATCGACCATCGGTATCATCGCGTCACCTTTTATCCGTTTATCCGTGTTTTAAAAATTGGGTAATTTCAATTGCCGTTGCCAGCGCCCGGCGCCCGGCCTCACCGGACACGATAGGGTTTTCGCCGCTGCGGATGCAGTGAATGAAATGTTTGATTTCTTCAAACAGTGCATCGCCACTCTCAAATACCGATTCTTCGCTGACAATTTCGGGAATACCGGGGAACATTTCTTTGTCGCCGGTTTTATGTTTGACCAGCACCCGATTCTGGAAATCCACTGAAATATAGGAACAGGGACGGAACATGCGCATTTTACGCTCCATCTTCATGCTGATCCGGCTGGCGGTGACATTGGCCACGCAACCATTCTTGAATGTGATGCGGGCATTGGCAATGTCGGTACCTTGGGTCAGAACCGCAGTACCACTGGCATCAATCCGTTCTACTTCGGAGTCTACCAGTGCCAGAATAATGTCGATGTCATGAATCATTAAATCCAGTACCACGCTGACATCATTGGCGCGCGGATTAAACGGCGACAGCCGGTGTGATTCAATAAACAGGGGTTTTTCTTCCAGATGTTCCAGGCCGCGTACCGCCGGATTGAAACGCTCCAGATGGCCGACCTGCAAAATACGATTATTTTCGCGGGCGATACGAATCAAATCATCCGCCTCTTCGACAGTGACAGCGATAGGTTTTTCGACCAACACATGAGCACCGGCATTGAGAAAATCGCGGGATACCGCATGATGCAGCGTGGTAGGCACCACAATGCTGACGGCATCGACGTTACCGAGTAATGACCGATAATCGGTTAAAGGCTGGGCACCGAATTTGTCGGCCACCATCTGAGCGGCCTCCTGATTGACATCAACCACGGCAACCAGTTCACAATCGGCTAATGCCGCGTATTTTTCTGCGTGAAACTTTCCTAAATATCCTGCGCCGATAACCGCGCATTTAAGCTTATTCATAAACAACCTGGATGATTTAACCTGCCTGACCCGCTTAAGTGTCAGGCACAAAAGTGGGCTGATTGTATCATCAGCCCCTGTTGTAAAGACAAAACAGAGGCTGATGCAAGTCAGACGCTTGAGTGTTTCGATCGACTAACGACCGATAGCCTTAAAGCCGATATCGGTACGGTAAAAGCTATCTTGCCAATCGATTTGGCTGCACAGCTGATAGGCTTTTTGCTGGGCATCGGCAATATCGTCGCCCAAGGCACAGGCGCACAATACCCGGCCGCCGGCTGTGACAATCTGACCATTCTGCTGTGCGGTACCGGCATGAAACACTTTGCGTTCCTGATCCTCGCTGACCGGCAATCCGCTGATCACATGGCCTTTGCCATAATCATCGGGATAACCGCCGGCTGCCAGCACGACACCCAAGGCCGGACGCGGATCCCACTCGGTAGTCACCTGATCCAGCCGTTGCTGCAGAGCGGCCTGACACAAGTCCACCAGATCGCTTTGCAGGCGCATCATGATGGGCTGGGTTTCTGGATCGCCAAAGCGGCAGTTGTATTCCAGCACTTTGATGCTGCCGTTTTTGCCTATCATCAGACCGGCATATAAAAAGCCGGTATAGGGCAAGCCATCATCACGCATGCCTTGCAGCGTAGGATTGATGACTTCATCCATCACCCGCTGATGAATTTCGGCAGTCACTACCGGCGCCGGTGAATAAGCGCCCATACCGCCGGTATTAGGACCCTGATCACCATTATCACGGGCTTTGTGATCCTGAGAGGTAGCCATCGGCAAGGCATGCAAACCATCGGCCATCACAATAAAGCTGGCTTCTTCGCCCACCAAAAATTCTTCAATCACTACCCGACTGCCGGCTGAACCGAAACTGTTACCGGACAGCATATCTTCGACGGCAGCAATCGCTTCCTGCTCGGTTTGCGCGACGATGACCCCTTTACCGGCCGCCAAACCGTCGGCTTTGACCACAATCGGCGCACCCTGGCGACGGATATAAGCAATCGCCTGGTCAGTGTCGGTAAAAGTCTGATATTCCGCAGTCGGAATACCATGTCTGGCCATGAAATCTTTACAGAAGGCTTTAGAGCCTTCCAGCTGTGCCTGTGCCGCTTTGGGACCGAAACAAGCCAGACCTGCGGCAGTAAATTGGTCGACGATACCTTTCACCAACGGCACTTCGGGCCCGACGATGGTCAGATCGATCTCACGCGCCAGAGCAAAACCCAGCAAACCGGCAATATCATCCACCTGAATCGCCACATTGGTGATGCCGGCTTCCAGAGCGGTTCCGGCATTACCCGGTGCAACATAGACAGTTTGGACTTTTGGGGATTGTTTCACTTTCCAGGCCAGAGCGTGCTCCCGGCCACCACTACCAACGATCAGAATTTTCATGAAATTGCTCGGCAATAAATTAGAAATCAATCCGGGGCTAGTCCACCCCGGATTCAAGGCGGTTAATGTCTGAAATGGCGCATGCCGGTCAAGACCATCGCAATATTATGCTCGTCTGCGGCAGCGATCACTTCTTCATCACGCATGGAGCCACCGGGATGAATAACGGCGGTAATACCGGCCGCTGCAGCGGCATCGATACCATCACGGAACGGGAAAAAGGCATCCGACGCCATCACCGAACCGGGAACCACCAGACCTTCGTCAGCGGCTTTGATGCCGGCAATTTTAGCCGAGTAAACGCGACTCATCTGACCGGCACCGACACCAATGGTCTGCCCGTTTTTAACGTAAACAATGGCATTGGACTTCACAAACTTGCCCACTTTCCAGGCAAACAGCAAATCAGCAAGCTCCTGTTCGGTCGGCGCCCGTTTGCTGACCACTTTGACATCGGCAGCGGTGATACTGCCAATATCTTTATCCTGCACCAGCAAGCCACCGGCCACCCGTTTCAGATCAAGGGCTGGCTGACTGGCATCAGTCCAGTCACCGCATTCCAGTACCCGGACATTCTGTTTTTTAGCCAAGGCCGCTTTGGCACCGTCGCTGACTTGCGGAGCAATGATTACTTCCACAAACTGTCTGCCAACGATTTCGGCAGCTGTTTTTTCATCGAGTTGGCGATTGAAGGCAATGATGCCGCCGAACGCTGAGGTTGGATCGGTGGCATAGGCCAGATGGTAAGCATCGAAAATGTTGTCACTGATCGCCACACCACAGGGATTGGCGTGTTTGACGATGACACAGGCAGGCTGGTCGGCAAATGCTTTGACACATTCCAGCGCCGCATCGGCATCGGCAATATTGTTGTAAGACAATTCCTTACCTTGTAACTGCTTGGCGGACGCTATGGTGCCGGCGGGCGGATTTTTTTCCTGATAAAACGCCGCCTGCTGATGCGGGTTTTCACCATAACGCATGGTTTGCAGACGGTGAAATTGCAGATTCAGGGTTTCAGGAAAAGCCTTACCGTTAAGGTTGCCCAGATAAGTGGCAATTGCGGTGTCGTAACGGGCGGTATGTTCAAAGCTTTTCAGTGCCAGTTTGAAACGGGTTTCATGGCTGAGGCTGCTATCGGCTTGCAGTTGCTCGAGTATCGCCGGGTAATCCGCCGGATCGACCACGATAGCCACATCGGCATGATTTTTGGCAGCGGCCCGAATCATGGTAGGTCCGCCGATATCGATATTTTCAATCGCAGTTTCCAGATCGCAATCGGGATTGGCAATGGTCTGTTCGAACGGATATAAGTTCACCACCACCATATCGATAGGCTGGATGCCATTTTCCGCCATCACCGCATCATCAATGCCACGACGACCGAGAATGCCGCCGTGTACTTTAGGATGCAGGGTTTTGACCCGGCCATCCATCATTTCGGGAAAACCGGTGTAATCCGATACCTCGGTGACAGGAATGTTGTTGTCAGCCAATAACTTGGCAGTACCGCCAGTTGACAGCAATTCAATTCCCAGCTGGCTCAGCCCCCGGCAAAACTCCAATACACCGGTTTTATCCGAAACACTGACCAAGGCTCGGGTCACTTTTTTGTTCATGCAAACCTCAAAAGAGAAAAATAAAAATCAGTCTAAAACAGAATACAGACCTGCCATTCAGGTTTGCATCCATCAGTGAATACCATAATGATCCAGTTTTTTTCGCAAGGTGCTCCGGCTCATGCCCAGTAACTTGGCGGCCTTGCTTTGATTGAAATCGGCGTATTTTAACGCCGTTTCCAGTAATGGCTTTTCGACTTCCGCTAGCACCAGATCATATAAGCCCGATGAATCATGGCCGTTGAGCTGGGTAAAATATTTTTCGACACATTGTCTGACATGTTCTGACAAGATGCCTTCGGGTAAATTTCCTGTATTCATTTCCATCTAAGCTCCGTCAGGCGAATGGTGGAATGATGCGATTAAATGCAGCGTTTACTAACGCCATTTGTTGAGCCGGTTGTTCCGCCTGATTAATTGCAGTTTTAGTGGCAGCCGGTAAACCACCTAGCTGATCAAAATACCAGCCGATATGCTTGCGGGCAATCCTGACGCCACCGACATTTCCATATAAATCATATAAATTATCCAGATGCTGATTCATAACCGCCTTGATCTCAGTCAAGGGCGGCGGCAAGTAAGCCAGCCCCTGCAACTTAGCAGCCAGTTCGGCAAAAACCCAAGGTTTACCTTGTGCAGCCCGGCCAATCATCACGGCATCGGCGCCGGTATAAGCTAAAACCTGTCCGGCTTTTTCAGCGCTATCGATATCACCATTGGCAATCACCGGAATCGAAACCGCCTGCTTGACCTGTTTGATGGTGTCGTACTCGGCAATACCATGAAATTTACAGGCGCGGCTGCGTCCGTGAATCGCCAGCGCCTGAATCCCGCTTTGCTCGGCGATTTTGGCAATGGTCACCGCATTGCGGTTGGCCAGATCCCAGCCGGTGCGAATTTTCAGGGTTACCGGGATATCAACGGCGTTGACCACCGCATCCAGGATTTTTGATACCAGCTCTTCATTCTTCATCAGCGCCGATCCGGCGGCCACTGAACAGACTTTTTTAGCCGGACAGCCCATATTGATATCAATCAGCTCTGCACCCCGCTGCCAGTTGAGGCGTGCCGCTGCCGCCATTTGCTGGGGATCGGTACCCAGAATCTGAACCGAGCGCAAACCGCTGCCATAACGGTCATCAGTTTTTTTCAGGGTTCGCGGATGATGTTGCAATTCGGCATTAGAAATCACCATTTCCGACACAGTTAAACCGGCACCGTACTGGTGCGATAACTGTCGAAAAGGGCCATCGGTAATGCCCGCCATCGGCGCAAGAATTAAATTGTTAGGAAGTTGGTAAGGACCAATTTGCATAACAGGGAGGGACTGTCCAAAAAGGCGGTCCATGATACCCGAACTGCTGAGGTTTATCGACTGAAAATCGTTAATTATGCGAAATCATTAAGATTTTTGCCGAGAGGGTCCCGTCAGCTTTTCTGAGCGGCAGCAGCATCGATTCACCGACAGTTTCAAGCTGTGGCGATGCCGGTAATCGGCTGAACGGGCCATGGATATTTTTGATACTGATTAAGCCTGAACCACAAAGCGGCAGCCGGCAACGGCTGCCACTACATGAACAGATCAATCAGTCGAGCTTGCGATGAACGGCAAGATGATGATCGGAATAGGCATGATGCTCATCGAGACCAACCACCTCACACTTTCCGCCATTGTGGTTATATTCGTGTGCATAGTGATGAATGAATTCCATCACGGTATGGTCAATCAGCTCCGCTTCACTTAAATCAAAAAACACGGTTTTTTGCTCGGGAAAATCAGCCAGCAAACTTTTCAGGGTGATGAAATTGGAAAACACCGCCGCCCCATGCACTTCAATATGATAGGTATCGGCATCCGTCTGCCTGACATGGTAAGCCATGGTAAGCACATTGCTCAGTTTCAGGCCACGGCTCAAATGAATCAGCAGCTCGATCACAATACCGATCGCCACTCCGATCAGCAAGTCGGTTGCCAGGACACCAATGATGGTAATCACAAACACGGCAAAATTATCGACACCGACGGCTAAGGTTTTGGCAAATTCTTTGGGTGATGCCAGACGAAACCCGGTAAACACCAGTAATGCCGCCAGCGACGACAACGGAATTTCATGAATCAGCTTGGGAAACAGCGCCACAAACACCAGCAAAAACAGACCATGAAAAAAATTGGCCCATGAGGTTTTGGCGCCATTGTTGATATTGGCCGAACTACGGACGATTTCGGCAATCATCGGCAGACCGCCAATCATTCCGGCAATCAGATTACCAATACCAACGGCAGTCAGATCGCGATTCAGGTTGGAGTTACGACGGTAAGGATCCAGCTTATCAACCGCCGAAGCGCTTAACAAACTCTCCAGACTACCTACTAACCAGATAGTCACCACCGAAATCCAGAATTCATGATCAGCGATTTTGGAAAAATCCGGAAAATAAAACCCTGCCAGAAAGTTTTCAGGCACTGCGACCAAAAATGAGGGTCCCACAGTAAATTCATGATGCGGCAGAACTTCAGCATCGGGTAAAAACAAATATTGATGAATATGGTCCAGATCGAAATATTGGCCCAGCGCCAGACCGGTCAAGACCACCAGCAATGGCGCCGGAATCATTTTAAGTATCGGCTGCTTGATCAGCGCCCAGGCAATTAACAAGGCCAGACCACCAAACCCAATCAAGGCAACTTCAGGATTCAACTCCACCAGCGAATGAGGAATTTCGGCAATGGTTGCCAGCAAAGTCTTGGCCGCAGGCTTAACCCCCAGCAAAGTATGAATCTGCTTGGCCATGATGATGATGCCAATCGCCGCCAGCATGCCATGCACTACCGACGAGGGAAAAAAAGCACTCAGTTTGCCCGCCTTGAAAACACCCAGCAAAATCTGCAAAAAACTGGCAACCACGATAGCCGCCAGCGTGTAGCGGTAACCGGCCATAGCATCGCCCTGCCCCAGCGCCTGCACCGCATCGATAATCACCACGATCAAGCCCGCAGCAGGACCATTGATCGTCACATAAGAACCACTGATTCTCGACACCACGACCCCGCCAATAATGGCGGTAATGATGCCGCCCATTGGCGGAAAACCGGAAGCCATCGCGATGCCCAGACACAGCGGCAAAGCGATCAGAAACACTAGAAAACCAGACAGCAAATCACTGCGCCAGTTTTCGATCAGACCGGGAATCCCGGTTTTTGGCAGAACAAAACTTGATGGGGTGGACATGGTTTAGCTCATTCAACAATTAAAAACCGTATCCCAAGCAATATTCAAGCCAAATAACCCAGAGCAACTCGGCCGGCTTTTTAAATCTGTTTTTGCAATAACAACTTCGAAAAACTGGTTTATAAGCCCCATAAGCTCGGTTTATTTCAACCAGACGCCCCATAAAAATGCCTAACCGCCTAGCGCAGGCTGTCCGCCAAAGTCATCAAATTGGCAAGCCATTGATTTTAAACAACACCGATCAGACTCAGCAAAACAGGCACGGCTTATGCTTGCTGTAAAAGTGCAGCACTGCTGAAGCTTGCGACCAGCACTCGCTCCATCAGCTGCCTCACTCGTTAAGGATGAAACTATTTATATGACGCATCAGAACCACCCCAGCCCGGATACCTTTGATATTGATGACTGTCTGCATCACTTGGCTCACTGGCTACCAACCCAGGGTCCGATTAAGGATTTCATTCATCACAACACCTTGCATGCTTTCCAGCATCTCAAATTTCACGACGCCATTTCGGTTGCCGGCAAACTGTTCGGCGCCAGAAGTTATCTACCGATTGCCGATTATCAGCAACGCTTCCAGGCAGGCCGCATCAGCCAAGCGGCGCTGGATTGGGCGATTCAGCAACACTGCCCGCCAGAACAGAAGCGCTCGCTACTGGATAGTCTGTTCGAAGACGACGACAGCTGCCACTTTCCGCCGCTGTCACTGGCCAATCATGGCATCCGCAGTGAATGGCTAAGCGCACTGGAAATGGACCTGAATGCCTTGGTACATCCGGTGATTTTCAGATTACTGTCCAATTACCTCGATCAGGGCATCAGTCGCTGGGCTTTACCCAAAAAAGGCGAACGTTTCTGGGACTGCCTGTTACGCCTGACCCAAAACAGCCTGCTGCCGCTTTACCCGTTTCAATCGCAGCATATAAAGTCCTTACTGACGCAGACCCCGGAGCAGATCATTGAATATTGCCTGCACCATATCGTCGGCACGCAAAGCCTGTATGAACAGTATTTGCTGGAAGTATTACTAGCGCATCCCGGCTGGTCGGGAATGGTGAGAATCATCGAAACCACACCCAACGCGCTGCTGGCCCCGAGACTGATTTCTCTCAAAGAAATGCTGGCGATGGAGTTACTGTGCGAACTGGCTTTTGTCGAACAACGCAAGGGGCAGAATTTCATCAAAATCAATCAGCTGGCTCATAGCCAGGATTTACCGTTACTGTCAGGCAATGCACTGATCCCCAAAGTGAATTTAAAACTCAAAATCTGGCACGAAGCCATGGAATGGGCATTGCATTGCGAACTGCTGGCAGCACTGCAGCAACCTGGCCCGGCAAACGATAAACCGGCCGTAACCGCGCAAGCTCTGTTCTGTATCGATGATCGGGAATGTTCGGTTCGCCGCTATCTGGAAGAGGCCAATCCTGACATTGAAACCTTTGGCGCAGCCGGCTTTTTCGGCATCGACTTTTTGTATCAGGGCCTGGAAGATGCCTATCCGGTAGCACAATGTCCGGCAGTGATCACCCCGAAACATTTAATTACTGAACACACTAATCAAACAGCCGCCAGCAAGACCAACGATAAAGACGACTTATCCAAGCTGCATTTTAATAGCCATTCACTGTGGCGCGGCTGGCTGTATACCCAGACGCTGGGTCTCGGCTATGCGATACGCATGGCCTGGAATGTGTTTCGCCCCAGTTCGTCGTTGCCGGGCATCAAAACCCTGAGTGAAGTCGATGCCCACGGCCAGCTGCATCTGTTGCGCGAAAGCGATGAACCCAATGCCGAGGGTTATCTGCTGGGATTTTCTTACAGCGAAATGGCGGATCGTGTCGGCGGGCTGTTACGCAATATCGGCCTGACCCACAATTTTGCCGAATTGGTAGTGGTGGTAGCGCATGGCTCCAGCAGCGTTAATAATCCGCACTTTGCCGCCTATGACTGCGGCGCCTGCTCGGGCAAACCGGGCGCACCTAATGCCCGCGCCTTTGCCTGGATGGCTAATCAACCGGAAGTGCGCGCGATTTTGCGCCAGCGCCAGATTGATATCCCCGATTATTGCCATTTCGTCCCGGCACTGCATAACACCAGCCGCGATGAAATCCGCTATTTCGATCA
>CAIUWU010000278.1 GCA_903902945.1 uncultured Pseudomonadota bacterium | reverse complement strand
CGGGTTGCCGATACCACCGGCTGATTGGCTTGCCAGCCGTGTTCGGCAAAATAACGCGCCACGCTGCCAATCGCATCCTCAGCGTTCCATAAATCGCGGCGGCCATCGCCGTTAAAATCCACCGCCCAGTTCAGAAAACTGCTGGGCATGAACTGCCCCAGCCCCATCGCTCCGGCAAAAGAACCAACCGGTTTGCCGGGATCGATGCTTTCGTTACGGGTCATCAGCAAAAAGTTTTCTAGTTCACTGCGGAAAAAATCGCCGCGTCTGGCGTAATCAAAACTCAGCGTCGTCAGCGCATCCAATACCCGATGATTACCGACAAAGCTACCAAAGGTCGTTTCGACAGCCATGATGCCAAGAATATATTCAGCCGGAACGCCATATTGTTCGCTGGCCCGTTGCAAGCTGTGTTGATGCTGCCGCCAGAAACTGACACCACCGTTGATATGTCTGTCATCAAGAAACTGACTGCGATACTTGCTCCAGCCGCCTTTGGCCGGCTTGCCTTTCAAACCCTGATCGGAACGAGCCAGATAATCCAGCGTCCATTGCTTACGCTTGGCCGTCGAAAACAGCCCGTACAGATAGTCACGATTAAATCCGTGTTTTTCGACCATATGGGCAATGAACTGATTCAGCGCCGGATATTGCCCATAGTCACCGCTCAACTGACTGGCGTTATAGGCACCGACACTGACCGGATGCTGCAGCGCAGGTGTCGTCGGCTTGGCCAGATTAAGCGTAGCGGGTATTTTTTCGGGCTGGCTGGCGCAACCGGCGGTTAACAACAGCAATAAGGCAAGATTTAAACGACGGGAACTGTTTTTAGGCATAGAGGGGTTTTAAAAATAATCCAGGGATGGCGTTTGTCAGCTGGAATGGTCAGCTGCCAGACAAGCGGCTTTGCAATCAAGACCTACAGCGCCGCATTTTAAAGCTAATTTTCTGATTTGTGACCGGAATTACGGAAAGGCGTCCGTATTTACGGCCGCCATCTTTGCAGTTTCCAGACTGATCAAGCCTTGCTCAAGTAAGCGATGGATACTTTGATCCAAAGTCTGCATGCCTTCCTGACGTCCGGTCTGCATCGCCGAATACAGTTGTGCGATTTTTCCTTCACGGGTCAGATGCCGGACTGCGCTGGTGCCGACCATGATTTCATAAGCGGCAATCCGGCCCCCGCCGATTTTTTTCAGCAGTGTCTGGGCGATGACTGCCTGTAAAGATTCGGAAAGCATGTTGCGGACCAGATTCTTTTCTTCGGCGGGGAACACATCCACAATCCGGTCTATGGCTTTGGCGGCTGAGGTGGTGTGCAGGGTGGCAAGCACCAGATGCCCGGTTTCCGCCGCAGTCAGCGCCAGCCGTATGGTTTCCAGATCGCGCATTTCGCCCAGCAGAATAATATCCGGGTCTTCGCGCAAGGCCGCTTTCAGAGCGCCACTGAAAGACAGGGTATGCTGATGCAGCTGACGCTGATGAATCAGACAATGCTGGCTGGTATGAATGAATTCGACCGGATCTTCGATGGTAATGATATGGCGCTGAGTGTGCTGATTGAGATAGTTGACCATCGCCGCCAGTGTCGTCGATTTACCGCAGCCAGTCGCGCCGCTGACCAGGATCAGGCCGTGCGCTTTATGGCAGAGCTGAGTAATGATGGCCGGTGTCTGCAGTTCGCTTAGATCAGGAATGCGGCTGGGAATGGTGCGGAATACGCCGGCAATCCCACCTTGCTGATAAAACAGATTAACCCTGAACCGGCCGGTGTTAGGCAGTTCAATCGCGAAATCACAATCCAGGCTTTGCCTGAAATCCTGATGTAAAGACTCGGGAAGCATCTGGTATAAGCTGTTTTCCAGTGTTTCAGGTTCGAGAGTCGGGAAAGGTAACGGAACCAAGTCGCCGTCTACCCGCATCAGTGCGGGTAAACCGGCAGAGACATGTAAATCAGAGGCCTGATGTTGTATGGCAAAGTCGAGTAATTGCCTTAACAACCGCATCTGAACACTAGTGAGTCTGGTTTTGTTCGCAGCTGATGCAATATTTGGCAAACGGCACTGCAGCCAGACGTTCCGATTTAATCGCTTCACCGCAGCCCTGACAGATGCCATACGTACCGGCATCGATCCGGGAAATGGCCTGTCTGATTTTTTCGACTTCAAGGCGTGCCGCGTTACCTAAAGCATCCAACACCTGATCATTTTCCACTTCGATGGCTTGCTCGGAAGAATCGGCGTTCAAAGGCTGGTCATCATGACGCACATCGGCAGTAATTTTAGTGAGCCGCTCATCAAGTTCTTGCAACATATCCAGCAGATTCTGCCGCACTTCCTGGTAGTCTTTCATGGTTATCTCCGCAGCCGAAGCTGCTTATAGGTTTAGGTAGGTTGGCTGTCGCCAGCGCATTTATTGGGCAGGAGCCGCTATCGCCGGGGTATCGGATGTAGTCGGTGCCGGTACTTCCGAGACAGGCTGGGCTGATTGTTGCACCGCAGCTTGCGCTTTTTCCTGTTTTAGCTGTTTGTTGCCTTCTCCAAACATCACCGCAGCCACCATGAACAAAATGCTCGACAGCATGATGATGGGCAGGCGGGAAGGCTTGTCTACCCAGAATAGAATCCATTTGGGTTTGATCAGTCCAACGCTTAAAACCACTGCAGACAAAATCAGGATGTTAAACGCATAGTAAATCAGGGTATTCATGAACCGGCTCCTGTTACCTTAATAGTTGAATGAAACGAGATTATTTTGAGTTAAGGGCAGCATTGTAATAAACAATCGTCCTAAGGCTACCGTAAAAAATGCACGATGCCGAGAGAAACAGGCAGGCACACCGGCGCCAATCAATACTCAGACACCTATAAAATCAACAGCTTGCCAGACTTGTTCAGCAAAGCAGAAAATCCAGATAACCCTATGAATGATTGACTGAAAAGCCTGATCAAAGCAGCTGTTCAATCGAAGGTTCTGATTTTGCTGTCAATGTGGTGTAATTCCCCACCCGATTATTTCTATGCACGAGTGGTTGATGCTGGATAACACACACTTCAAATCAGCTAAAGTCTGGATGACGCTGCTGGCGACTGCCCTATTGGCAGCCTGTGCGCACGGCCCGCAACAGCCGCTGACCGTCACTTTAAGCAGCCCTGTTACCAATGATGGCAGCGATTTTCAGTCTGTGACCGGGTTTGATATTTACCGCGATCAGCAACGCCTGCATGCCGTGCTTACCCGCACCCCACCGCATGCCAAGCAGACCACAATTGCCTATTTGTATTCCGATGACCAAGGACAAAGCTGGAGCAAACCGCAGTCTATTGGTCAGGGCTTCAATCTGGCCGTCGAATCGAAACAAGGCAACGATATCCAGATTGCGGCTTCGGGCAACGATATCCTGGTAATCTGGCAGGTAAGCGGCGAAATCCCCGGCATGGGACCTTTGCTGGTCATTCACTCTCAGGATGGCGGCCATAGCTGGCAACAAGGCGCTAATCCAACCGCTAGCGATACCGATCAATCGCATCACGATCTGGCTGCCGATGCCCAGGGCCGCTTTCACCTGGTCTGGCTCGATGACCGCGATGAAAACGGTTATCAGGGTTTGCGTTATGCCCGCAGTGCCGATACTGGCCAGCATTGGGAGTTGGCGCAAACTATCGATGATTCCAGTTGTTCTTGCTGCTGGAACCGGATCATGGTTGCGCCGCAGGGACAGATTAATGTGTTGTACCGTGACATGGCGTTGCGCGACATGGCGCTGGCGCAGTCGTCTGACGGCGGCGAGCACTGGCAGCGGCTGAGCACCGTGGGTGCTTTTAACTGGAAATTCGACGGCTGCCCGCATAATGGCGGCGGCATCAGCCAGGCAGTCGGCGGTGATTTGCACACCGTGGTCTGGACGGGTGCGGAGAATCGCGCCGGCATGTATCATTTGCAGTCCGCTGACCAAGGCCAAACCTGGTCTGAACCACACGCAGTTGCGCCTGGAACGGGTGCCTTTCATGGCGATATTGCTGCGTTTGACCCACAACGGCTGGCAAGGGTCTGGGATGCCATGGGACCGGAAGGCTCCAGCGTTCTGATCGCTGATTCGGCCGATAACGGGGTCAGCTGGTCAGAGGCCCGGCTGATATCGACACCGGGCCGCCCGGCATCGCATCCGCGCATTATCAGCACCGACCAAGGTTGGCTGGTGTTATGGACCGAAAAACAGAACGATGGCAGCCAACACTGGCGGTCGGCTGTCGTGAAATGATTTTTATAAAACAAGAGGTTGTCATGTTGTTACAGACCCTGAATAAAACCCTGAAACCCGCCGTCCTGCTGGCGGCCTTACTCAGCCCGCTGCCGGCGTTTGCCCACGCCATTTTGGTGAAATCACAGCCTGGCAAGGATGAAACCATCAGTCCGGCGCCCAAGCAGGTTGATTTATGGTTTAACGATGCGGTGCGCGGCGAATATAAAGCCGTGGCGGTTATCGATAGCGCCGGCAAACGGGTCGATAACCATGATGTCGAACAAAGCCTGACCGATGGCTCGCATATCTACGCAACCGTTGCCGATCTGGCACCGGGCAAATACACGGTGCGATATCGGGTAGTGTCTCAGGATACCCATATCGTTACCGGTAAATTTGAATTTACGGTCAAATAAATAGCCAGATGGCTGAACTTCCAAGCGATCAAGCCACCGTTGTTATCTGTCTTTCACGCAAACATTATGAAAATTTTCTCCTCAAGCTGTTTCAGAGCAGCCGCATTACTGCTGGCTGTATTCATTAGCGCCGGTTGCGACCAGCTGCCATTCAACAAAACCACTTCCAATGCATTGGGTAATCGTCCTGATCTGGATTGTCTGATTGCCAATGATTTCTATGCGGTGCATTTCAGCACCTATGTTCAGCCCGGCAAAGATGAGATCAGCAAAGATGCCAAGGCCGCCTTTGTACCGTTTTGCCAAAAAATCCCGCGTGCCGGCAAAATGTTCTTTACCGCCGACTTGATTGATCGCGACATTCGCACCATTCCGATTGGCATTAAAATCGTTGAAGTAGAAAAAACCGGCCAGAAAGGCCCTGACGAATTTCGTGAAATCCGTACCGTGGCGGAAATTCCCAGCAAACTTTATCCGCGTGGCGCCGTCGAAGCCCAAGCCGAGATCGACAAAAACGGCGACTATCTGTTGTATCTGTTAATCGGTGAAGCGATTGAAGAAGATGACAAATTCCGGGTACCGCTGCAAGTCGGTGTCGATCCTAATGCTTTATCGATGCAGCAGATTGCCCTGATTGCCGGGGGGGTGACACTGTTACTGCTGCTGATTTTGCTGGCATTTTGGTTGGTAAACAGAGCTAAAGCGGCCCGCGATAATGATTAAAACACCTCGATACGGCTACGGCCAGCTGCTGCTGGCGCTATTGCTGTCAGCACTGGCTTTCCCGCTGGCAGCGCATCCGCCCGGCCTGAGTTCGGTTGATATCAGTCTGCAACCGCAGCGGATGCTGGTGAAGATTACCTTTGCCTTGCAGGATATCGAAGCTTTTGCACCGATGGATAGCGATCTGGATGCCGAAGTGAGCGATGCCGAACGCGAAGCCGCCAAACCGACAATCGCCCGCCTGCTGGCACAGCAATTCCGGATTGCGGTCGATGAGCAGGATCAGCAACCGCAGTCTGAGGGGCTAGTCAGCTTTGATGATCAGAACAATGCCCATGTCGAGTTTCAATACCCGGCAGCCAGCGGCCATCAGTTGCTGGTACAGTCAAAGCTATTAGCGCAAATGCCAGAAGGTCATCGCGAGTATCTGACTATCAAGCAGGCTGACGAAATAACGCTGGCCGAAAATATGCTAAACCAAGCCCGCGACCAGATCGTGGTTGTAATTGATGGCACCGCCGAAAAGAACGCCAGCGAGGGCACCTTTATCGATTTCTTCAAACTGGGAATCGAGCATATTCTGACCGGCTATGACCATCTGCTGTTTTTGCTGGGCTTACTGGCGGTTACTCACAACTTCTGGCCGGCGCTGAAGATCATTACCTTTTTTACCATTGCCCACTCCATCACCCTGGCCTGTGCCGGTTTGAATCTGGTGCAACTGCCCAGCAGTTTTGTCGAACCTTTCATTGCCGCGACCATTGTCTATGTCGGCCTTGAAAATCTGATTCGCGGTGAGCATCCCAAAGGACGCCAGTGGCTGACCTTTGGTTTTGGTTTGGTTCACGGCTTTGGTTTTGCCGGCGTGCTGCAGGAATTGGAGATCAGTTCTGCCGGCGGCGGTATCCTGCTGCCTTTGCTGTCGTTCAATCTGGGCATAGAAACCGGCCAGATCAGCGTGGCGGCGATTGTGCTACCACTGATTTGGTGGCTGAATGGCAAAGCCTCGATTGCGCCGCTGTTTCTGAAAAGCTGTTCAGTAGTGGTCAGTCTGATGGGCGCTTACTGGCTGGTGGAAAGGACTTTGTTATAGCAAGGCAAAACCGGCTCGGGCTGACGAGGTAAAGCGCTTTCCTCGTCAGCCCGGCAGCAATCATTGCCTTTCAATCCAGCTTCAATACCCGAAATCCTCACCGACAAGATAAGCCAATCATCTCACCCATTATGCGCCGGCGGTTCGGGCAAGACTTTTGGCCGCCTCACCCGGGTATCGTCGGATGACTATTAGACAAACCCGACGAGGATAATCGGACAAGCAATATTACAAACAGCTGATCTTCTGATATTGATCGCGCAAACTTTGTAATGTCGACATCAGGTTATGCAATTTGTCTTTTTCTTTGGCAATCACTTCTTCTGGTGCCTTGTCGACGAAGGCAGGATTATTGAGTTTGCCTTCGATACGTGGCAGCTCTTTTTCTATTTTCTGAATTTCTTTTTCCAGTCGAGCCAATTCTGCCTGTTTATCAATCAAACCCTGCATGGGAATAAGAATTTTCATATCGCCAACAATAGCAATCGCTGATTCCGGGGCAATATCTGCTGCGCTGAGCCAGTTAATTGACTCAAGGCGACCTAGTTTCAGCAAATAATTGCTATTGCCGGCCACATAAGATTTATCGGTATCCGAGCCATTTTGTAATAACACGGCTAAAGGTTTGCCGGGAGCGATATTCATTTCACCCCGAATACGGCGAATACCCAGAATAAACTCCATACACCAATTAATCTGCCTGATGGCATCGGCATCAACAGCGGCTAGATCGGCTTCCGGATAAGGCTGAAGCATAATGGTCGCTGCCGTATGCCCGGCCAGAGGCGCAACGCGCTGCCATATTTCCTCTGTGATAAACGGCATGATCGGATGGGTTAAACGCAATATGGTTTCCAATACACTGACCAGTGTCTGGCGGGTACCCCGTTGCAGTTTTTCATCTTCACTTTGCAGGGAGATTTTGGCCAGTTCCAGATACCAGTCACAGTATTCATTCCAGCTAAATTCATAAATAGCCTGAGCCGCCAAATCAAAACGGTAGTTTTGAATTGCATCGGTTGTGGTGGCAATCACTTGATTGAGCCGGGAAATAATCCATAAATCGGCAGCACTATAGTGACAGTCTGCACACCCCAGACCATTGTCCTGATCTTCAGTATTCATCAGCACATAGCGGGCAGCATTCCACAGCTTGTTGCAAAAATTGCGATAACCCTCGGTACGGGCCAAGTCAAAACGAATATCCCTGCCAGTCGAAGCCAGAGAGGCAAACGTGAACCGCAACGCATCTGTGCCGTAAGAAGCAATGCCATCCGGAAATTGTTTGCGGGTTGCCTGTTCAATTTTCTTGGCCAAATGTGGCTGCATCATGCCGGAAATGCGTTTACTTACCAGACTTTCCAGATCAATCCCGTCGATGATATCGATAGGGTCCAGCACATTGCCTTTTGATTTGGACATTTTCTGGCCTTCAGCATCCCGAACCAGACCGTGGATATAGACTTCGCGGAATGGCACTTCACCCTGGAACTTAAGACCCATCATGATCATGCGAGCCACCCAGAAGAAAATAATATCGAAACCGGTAACCAGCACACTGGTTGGATAGTATTGGGCCAGATCAGGCGTTTTTTCCGGCCAACCCAGGGTTGAGAACGGCCAGAGCGCCGACGAAAACCAGGTATCCAGTACGTCTTCATCCTGATGCAGGGCAAAATCCGCTGACAAACCGTGGCGTTCGCGGATGACTTGCTCAGAGTGGCCGACATAGGTGTTGCCTAAATCGTCATACCAGGCCGGAATGCGGTGCCCCCACCAGATTTGACGGGAGATACACCAGTCCTGAATATTGCGCATCCACTCAAAATAAGTGTTTTTCCAGTTATCCGGTACAAATTTGATTGAACCGTTTTCAACGGCTTCAATCGCCGGCTGCGCTAACGGTGCAATTTTGACATACCACTGATTAGTCAAGAACGGCTCGATCACCGCGCCAGTCCGATCACCACGCGGCACCATCAATTTGTGATCAACAATCTTTTCCAGCAAGCCCTGGCTATCCAGATCAGCAATGATACGTTTACGGGCTTCAAAGCGGTCCAGGCCGATATAAGTGTCGGGAATCAGGGTGTAGTCATCGTTATTGCTACGGATAGTGGCGTCGACAGTAAAAATATTGATCAGACCGCCATGAGGTAATTCGCTGATGGCATTAATCTGCTTATGCCGCGACCAGACCTCGTAGTCATTGAAATCATGTGCAGGCGTGATTTTGACGCAACCGGTGCCAAATTCTGGATCGACATACTCATCGGCAATAATCGGAATTCTGCGCCCGGTTAAGGGCAGTTCGACAAACTCGCCTAATAAATGCTTATAACGCTCGTCTTCGGGATGAATCGCCACCGCAGCATCACCAAGCAAGGTTTCTGGCCGCGTCGTCGCGACGACCAGATGACCCTGACCATTACTAAGCGGATAGCGCATATGCCACATCGAGCCATTTTCTTCTTCTGAAATCACTTCCAGATCCGATACGGCGGTATGTAACACCGGATCCCAGTTAACCAAACGTTTGCCGCGATAAATCAGGCCTTCTTCGTACAGCTTGATAAATACTTCCTGGACAGCAGCCGACATGCCGTCATCCATGGTAAAGCGTTCTTTTTCCCAATCCAGCGATGAACCCATGCGCCGCAGCTGACGGGTAATGGTGCCGCCGGATTGCTCTTTCCATTCCCAGACTTTTTCAACGAACTGCTCACGGCCCAAATCGTGACGGGTTTTACCTTCGGCATTTAACAGGCGTTCGACAACCATTTGAGTAGCGATACCAGCGTGGTCGGTACCTGGCTGCCACAAAGTGTTAAAGCCTTTCATTCTGTGATAACGGGTTAAGGCATCCATGATGGTGTCTTGAAAAGCATGCCCCATATGCAAGCTTCCCGTCACATTGGGCGGCGGGATCATGATGCAATAAGACTCACGGTTGGCAGTAGCGGGATTATCCGCATCAGGTGCAGCGAAATAGCCGTGTTGTTCCCAAATCTGATACCAGCGTTGTTCGATTGCGTGAGGGGAATAGGTTTTTTCCATGATGGTAGCTAAGTGTCGATGAGAAAATTTGAAAAATGGCGGGCATTTTACCGTAAATCAACCTAAGTTCGGGATACCTTGATTTGGCTAGCGGGTTGATCGTGCTTGCCAAGCGGAAAAAATGCATTCGCCAGTTGGCTGGATTGTCGTGAACCCTCACATAATGCTGGAGCAATAGCGAGCATTAATCGAAGTTATCGATGCGGGTGGTTACGCCCAAGCTGCCGAAAAACTCAATAAAAGCCAGTCTGCGCTCACTTATACGGTGCAAAGCCATACTGACCTCAAACGTCAAATGTTGTACCGTCGTGCTGTGGCCTTGGTGAATGAAGCCAATCAATTGGAGCAGGCGGCAGATAAGTTGCCTGCCAGTTGGGAAGCCCTCATTACCCTCGCTGTTAAAATCCTGGTTCCATCGACCAAGTTGTTGACATGCTTGGCTCAGTTTGGTCAGGAAAGCCCAGGCACGCGCATTGAACTAATTGAGTCTGTGCTGGGCGGTACTGCTGATGCGCTATTGAGTGGGCAGGTCGATCATCCTTTGCACCATCAAGCGCATCCATTAATTTATCGGGATCTACCGAATTTCCGGCATGTTGTGGTTCGTGATTCCAGCAACAAGCGCGATCAACAAGCTGTAACAGTAGAAGTGGATCAACGTTGGACAGTTAGTCACATTGCTACTTCATCTGAGGCGGTTTCGAATGGTCATGGTTTCGATTGATTAGCTGAAGAGCAAATCCGCAAGGAATTAGCGATGGGTTTACTCAAACCCTTGCCATTACAGGAAGGCGCAATTCGGGAAATACCGCTGTATTTGATCGTGACCCGTTAAGACTTTGCGGGACCATGCGTACAGCGATTGGCGACGCTATTTAAAGAATTAGCTTAATTCTCGTGGAACACGATAGCGACATCAGGCACACAACCACTATGAGGTGTAGTAGCTCAAAGCGGCTTTAGCCTTTTGCCAATCGATGTTTGATGTGGAGTTACACT
>CAIUWU010000277.1 GCA_903902945.1 uncultured Pseudomonadota bacterium | reverse complement strand
TCGCCTGGAAAAGCGATGCAGTGGTCAGATTGAGCTTTCTGACCTTTTTGTTTGGTTTCGATATCTTCCGGGCAACGGCGATGCTGATGGTGTTGTATTCCGATCTGACCATAGGCGAAATGCTGGCTGTATTTGGTTATTTATGGTTCATGATGGCGCCGGTTCAGGAAATACTGGGCATACAGCAGGGCTTTTATGCCGCGCGCGCTGCTTTGAACCGTGTCAACCAGCTAACCACGCTGCAGGTTGATCCGCAATATCCGCATCTTGAAAACCCGTTTTTGAATACAAAAACTGTGGCGGTCAGCGTCAGGAATCTGCATTTCAGTTACAACGAAGAGCCGATTCTCAACGGCATCAATTTGAATATCGCAGCCGGTGAAAAAATTGCTCTGGTTGGCGCTAGTGGTGGTGGTAAATCGACGCTGACGCAAACTTTGATCGGCCTGTATCCGCCGGCGCAAGGCATGATCTATTTCAATGATGTTCCGCTTGACCGTATCGGTCTGGATGTGGTGCGCGAACATGTGGCCACCGTGTTACAGCATCCGGCGCTGTTGAATACTAGCATTCGCGATAACCTGACGCTGGGAAGGCCGGCCAGCGATGATGAACTATGGATGGCGCTGGAACTGGCGCAGTTAAAAGCTACGGTGCTGGAAATGCCGGCCGGTCTAGATACGGTAGTGGGCAGGCAAGGGGTCAGATTATCCGGTGGCCAGCGGCAGCGACTGGCGATTGCCCGTATGATAGTCAGCAAACCAGCGGTGGTAATTCTCGATGAGGCCACTTCGGCATTGGATACCGCAACCGAATACAAATTACACCAGGCGCTGAGCAGCTTTCTACAGGGCCGCACCACTATCATCATTGCTCACAGACTCAGTGCAGTAAAACAAGCCGATCATGTTTATGTATTCGAACAAGGTCGTATCTGCGAGCAGGGTAGTCATGATCTGCTGATTCAAAATAACGGCTTATACGCCAAACTTTACCGGGATTATCACTAGTGACCCAACGTTATGATTTGCACTGCCATTCAACGGCTTCCGATGGGGCATTGGCGCCTGCCGCACTGGTCAAGCGAGCGGTTGAGCAAGGCGTCACAGTACTGGCGCTGACCGACCACGATACCACCGAGGGTTTGGCCGAGGCGCGGCAACAAGCCGATTTGCTCGGTTTGCAGTTTATCAATGGGATTGAGCTGTCAGCGACCTATCTGAATCAATGTCTGCATATTGTCGGCCTGAATATCGATCCGGCCAATCCCCAACTCATGGTCGGTTTGCAGCAACAGCAGACCCTGCGGACCGAACGTGCCCATAAGATTGCCGAGAAACTAGCAAAGAAGAAAATCAGCGGGGCCTATGAAGCGGTCAGTCAGGCGGCCGGTAATGGCGAAATTACCCGTAGTCATTTTGCCGATTTTTTGGTGCGAAATGGTCATGCCGATACCCTGCAAGGCGCCTTTGATCGTTATCTCAGTAAAGGCCAGTCGGCTTATGTGCCGACTATCTGGGCCGATTTAGAGCAGGTGGTGAACTGGATTAATGGCGCTGGTGGTGTGGCGGTATTGGCTCATCCGCTGCGTTATAAATTGACAGCCAAATGGATGAATCGTGCGCTGACTGCCTTCAAGGCTGCTGGCGGGCAGGGGATAGAAGTGGTAACCGGGCGCGCCAGTTTGGAGGAAATTCGTTTTAGTCATCAATATGCCATCAAGCATCAGTTGGCAGCTTCGCTGGGTTCGGATTTTCATGCGCCGGATTCGCCTTATCTTGAGCTGGGGCGTCTGGCTGAATTGCCCAAGGATTTGCAGCCGGTTTGGGAATTGTTTTAGTGGCTTATTTGGGGCATCGAAGGATGCTTATTGGTTAATCGTCTTGGGTGCTGGTTCCAGGGGTGTTGGCGGGCGGGTTATGACATTCTTGGTCGTTAGTCGTTGGTTTTATGCGCTGCGCGCGGCGGGTTTGATGCCGGTTGGCGCACCGGCGGTGCGTGATACTTGCGTTACTCGGCTAAAGCCAGTAGCCAGATAACCCCGTCCCGACGTCGCGGTTTTCCTGGGCTGCCAGGCTGCGGCGATTCAACCAGGGCTTGTGCCGGATAGTTCGCTCCGATAATCACCTTGTCTAGTCACCTCGTCATTCTGATCTCCGCAGCCTTGATATTTCTTAAGTCAATATCGGCTTGTCGCCAATCGGTCCTGTTCAGTATCGCGATTACAGATAAAGATTTCGATATATATCATTTCACCTTGTGATCTCGGTTTTCTATCATGAACGGCAGTTAATATGAGAAAGGATCATAAAGGATGACTCAAAGCAGGATTATGCCGGGGTTTAAGCCCTCTCTGGCTTATACATTGCTCTATCTGGCGCTGATCGTACTGATACCGCTTAGTACGCTGGTATTCAAAAGTCTGCAGCTCAATCTAGAGGATTACTGGGCGATTATCTCTCATCCCCGGATCATCGCGTCTTTCAGAGTGAGCTTTCTGACTTCATTAATCGCTTCTGCAGTTGCCGGTGTATTTGGTTTCGTGATCGCCTGGACCATGGTGCGCTACAACTTTATCGGCAAGCGTTTTCTGGATGCGCTGATCGACTTACCGTTTGCCTTGCCTACAGCCGTTGCCGGTGTGGTACTGGCGACTATTTATCAGCCCAGCGGTTTGTTGGGTAAATGGTTAATCGACAGTTTCGGCTTAAAAGTGGCTTACACACCGGTCGGGATTGTGATTGCTCTGATCTTCGTGGGTATTCCCTTTGTAGTGAGAACGGTTGAGCCAGTCTTGCAGGAATTTGATACCACCATGGAAGAAGCGGCAGCCAGTTTGGGTGCCTCGCGCTGGCTGATTTTCGCCAGGATTATTTTTCCCAATATTTTCCCGGCAGTCATCACCGGGGTTTCCTTGGCATTTGCCCGAGGAGTGGGGGAATACGGATCGGTGATATTCATCGCCGGCAACTTGCCCTATGTCTCGGAAATCGTGCCGTTATTGATTGTTACCAAGCTTGAGCAATACGACTATGCCGGCGCCACCGCGATTGCGCTGACCATGCTGGTTATTTCGTTTGTACTGTTGTTTCTGATCAATTTATTACAGCTCTGGGCGCGCAGACGCTCGGGACAGTGAGGCCTTCATCATGCATGCAAAAGTTCAATTAATTGGCCAGGTTGAAACGCAGGCTTTATATGATCCTAAATGGGTCCGATACAGCTTGATCGGAATTGCCGTTGGCTTCATCACTCTGTTTTTGTTATCGCCATTATTACTGGTGCTGTATCAGGCGTTTTCTAAAGGACTGCAAGCCTACTGGAATGCCTTGTCCGAACCGGATGGTTTGTCAGCGCTACGCTTAACGCTGCTGGTGGCGGTGATTACGGTGCCGATGAATACCGTATTTGGTGTCGTCGCCGCCTGGACTATCACCCGTTTTGAATTTCCGGGTAAGAATCTGTTAACCACCCTGATTGACCTGCCATTTTCGGTCTCGCCAGTGATTTCGGGTCTGATTTTCGTCTTGTTGTTTGGTGCCCAGGGTTGGTTTGGAGAATGGCTGCAGGCGCATGATATCAAGATCATTTTTGCGGTGCCCGGCATTGTGCTGGCAACTATATTCATTACCTTTCCATTTGTGGTTCGGGAACTGATTCCGTTAATGCAAGAACTGGGCTGTGAAGAAGAGGAAGCCGCTATTTCGTTGGGTGCCAGCGGCTGGCAGACATTCTTTTTTGTCACTCTGCCGAATATCAAATGGGCTTTGCTGTATGGCGTGTTGTTATGTAACGCCAGAGCCATGGGTGAGTTTGGTGCGGTATCGGTAGTATCCGGTCATATTCGCGGCATGACCAACACCTTACCGTTACATATCGAAGTGAGTTACAACGAATACGATGTGATTGCCGCCTTTGCCAGTGCCTCGGTGCTTGCCGGACTGGCGATCGTCACTCTGGTGCTGAAAACCTTTTTAGAGTGGAAACAAAGTAAGGCCGGCTTCAGCAGTTAAGGCTGGGTTGCGATACGTTTTTGGATTTTTATCGATTTTTTTAAGAGAACCGCCATGAGTATTGTGTTATCAAACATCAGCAAAAACTTTGGTCAATTCGCCGCACTGAATAATGTCAGCCTGGAAATTCCTGAAGGCGATTTAGTGGCTTTGTTAGGGCCATCCGGTTGCGGCAAAACCACCTTGCTCAGAATCATTGCCGGT
The DNA here is from genome assembly GCA_903902945.1 of uncultured Pseudomonadota bacterium. Lineage (GTDB taxonomy): Bacteria > Pseudomonadota > Gammaproteobacteria > Methylococcales > Methylomonadaceae > Methylomonas. The sequence continues at coordinate 5,324 of CAIUWU010000277.1, read as the reverse complement.
CTGGAGTCGCCTGATGCCGGCCATGTGGTGATTAATGGACAGGATAAAACCAGTGAGCACGTCAGCCATCGCGGTATCGGTTTTGTGTTTCAGCATTACGCACTGTTCCGTCATATGACCGTGTTCGATAATGTGGCGTTCGGTTTGCGGGTTAAACCGCGTCAATCAAGACCCGGTGAAGCCGAGATCAGTAAGAAAGTAAAATCATTGCTCGATCTGGTGCAACTGGGTTGGCTGGCAGACCGTTTTCCCGATCAGTTATCGGGTGGTCAGCGACAACGGATTGCCTTGGCTCGGGCACTGGCTGTCGAACCAAATGTGTTATTGCTGGATGAGCCGTTCGGCGCCCTTGATGCCAGTGTGCGTAAAGATTTGCGCCAATGGTTAAGAAATCTGCATCATGAATTGCATGTCACCAGTATTTTTGTCACCCATGATCAGGAAGAAGCGATGGAGGTTGCCAGTCAGGTGGTAGTGCTCAATCATGGACAGATTGAACAGCAGGGGGCTCCCTCGGCAATTTATGATCATCCTAGCAATGCTTTCGTTTCCAAGTTCATCGGTCAGACCAATATCATTCGTGTCGATCAGGCAGAAAAAGTGTGGTTAAGCACTACCGGTCTCGATGGTGAACTGGGTTCTGTGGCTCACATCAGGCCGCATCACATCGATTTGAGCAAGGCAGAAAATGCCAGCCAGTCTCCGGTGATCATTAAAGACTGGCAGCATTTGGGCGCCATTATCCGGATTGAATTATTCAATGCGTTATTACCGGACACCAAAAGTCTGTTTGCAGAAATGCCCAGTGAACATTTCAAACAATTAACTCTGGATAAAGGGGATCATGTTATTGTCAAAATTAAACATGCCAACTGGTTTAATTAAATTAATTTTGTTGGCTATTTAACTAATGGGAATTAGTAATATTAATCATTGATAGGGAAATATCATGAATCTTAATCAGCTTGAACTACTGCGCATTTTGCAGGAGACCCAATATAACCAGTCGAAAGCTGCCCAGAAAATGAATGTGGTTCAGTCGGCGGCCAGTCGTCAGTTGCAATTACTCGAAGACGAATTGGGGTCGCCGATATTCGAGCGTTATGGCAAAAAACTGCTGGGTCTCACGCCATTAGGCGAACGGATCATGGAGGAAGTTGAGCGCATCAATACCTCTAAATTAAATATCCAATCCATAGCCGACGATTTTAAAGCCAATCGTAATGGTAGCTTACGGATTGCAACCACCCACACCCAGGCCAAATACTTATTACCGGAGCCGATACGCTTATTTCGCGAAAAATATCCGGATTTCAGTATTTTCATGGTGCAGTCATCGCCTGACAATCTGATTGAAAGCCTGCATCATCATCATGCCGATATCGCAATTTGTACCGAAAAACTCGATGAAGATGAAAAGCTGATCGTCAAGAGCTGCTATGAATGGCATCACGTTGCCGTAGTACCGAAAAATCATCCGCTGGCGATTGGCGAAGTAAACCTGGGCAGATTGGCGCAATATCCGATTCTGACCTATCTGCCGGGCTTTACTGGCCGTTCGAATATCGAAAAAGCCTTTAAGAATGCCGGACAGAATCTCAACATTACGCTATCGGCTGCCGATTCCGACATTATCAAAACCTATGTCAAGCTGGGGTTAGGGGTCGGAATTATCGCCAGTATGGCCTATGATCCGGTAGTTGATGCTGACTTATGCGAGATCGATCTGACGCATCTGATCAATCGCTCGGTAACCAAAATTGCGTATTTGAAACAACTTTATTTGCCCGATTATCTCAATTACTTTATTAAAGAATTGGTTAATCAATCCAATCATCTGCACAAATAAGCATTATCGATTCCCTATCAACCTGATGAGTAGCCTTTGCTGATCAGGTTTTTTTATGCATTGCGCCTCTCTTATATCGTGATATTCGATATTCAATTCTAATAATACCATTTCCATTTGCCTGTTTTGGTTTGTACCATTTCAACAACATTTGGTGGTTAATGCTTTTAACCAGTTTTTAATAAGGACGTTAAATAAACAGGAGGCAACGTGGTAATTGACGCTAATACTAAGGTTTTAAAGTCTGATGATCACAAAGAAATTGCCTTGCAAATTGCGGCTATTCTGCAGGAAATTCGTTTTGGATCAATTGAAATAGTGGTTCATGACGGACGGGTAGTGCAAATTGATAAGCGCGAGAGATTTCGTGTCACAGAGTCAAAATAACGTATGAGATCTACCGGTCAGCCGGCGACTGAATTATTAAAAAATATTAACGATTAACTGACCGGCAAACCGGAAGTTATAAGCAATGGGAATGACAGATGAAACTATTTAAACAATCTACTTTAGCCAGCGGTATTGCACTGGCGCTATTTTCAATACCGGCGGCTCAGGCGGCAAACTCCGATGCTCTCGAACAACGTATCCGTGAGCTGGAAGCCCGACTAGAAAAATTTGAAAAAGCCACGGCAGTGGCGCCGGCGCCCGCCACCACAGCGCAGGCAGCCCCGGAAGTTGAAAAACTGAAAACCAAAATCAATACCCTGGAACGCAAGTTCGAAGTGGAAAAAGAAGTTAATGAAGCCAATGCGTTGAAACTGCCTAAGTTCGATGCCGGTCCGGATGGTTTTCGGATTACCTCGCAGGATGGCAAACATCAAGTCAGAATTCGCGGCGCGGTGCAGGGCGATGGCCGTTTTTATGCGGAAGATCATGGTGGTGCAAGAACAGCAGGTGGCACTGCTACCAGTTCTGGTCTGCCGGATCAATTTCAATTGAAGCAGGCGCGAGTTTGGTTGGAAGGCAAATTCTTTGACAATATTTACTTCAAAATCATGCCCGATTTCGCGGCATCCGATTTGTTGCCAGATGCTTATCTGGATTATGCCTATCAATCCTTTGCCAGCCTGAGTGTCGGTAAGCAGAAAACCCCTTTAAGCTTGGAACGTTTACAAGGCGATGCCGATGGCATGTTTCTGGAGCGGGCGGCACCGACTTATCTGGCCAGTAACCGTGATGTCGGTATCATGCTGCACGGCGAATTTGCCAAGCCCGGTTATAAGGCTGAATACGGTGGTCCGGTGGACTTCAAAAACTTTATCAGTTACCAATTAGGTGTGTTTAATGGTGCCGGTGATAACGGCAAACCTGGCGCCGATGGTCAAACAAAATTTGATGACAAAGAGTTCGATGGCCGTATCTGGGCGCATCCATTTCAACATTCTGGGTATGATTGGTTGGAAGGATTGGGCTTAGGTATCGCGGGTAGCTGGGCGCATCCTAATGCGGGCACAATTGGCACTAATGGACTTTCCGGCCCCTCGTATCCATCAAACATTAGTCAGCAAACTATTTTCAACGCATCAAGTTTAGGTGCGCAAGGTACACATATCAGAATTTATCCACAGGCTTATTGGTACGCTGGTCCCTTTGGATTTATGGGTGAATATGTGTTGTCTCAGTACCATTTGAATGCAGCTGCCAATAAAAACTTCACCGCTAACAACTCTGCATGGCAGACACAGTTTTCATATGTGTTAACCGGTGAAGACGCGACTTTCCAAGGTGTTAAACCGATCCGTAACTTCAACCCATCAGAAGGAACATGGGGTGCATTGCAGTTAGGTATTCGGTTCAGTCACCTCGATATTGATCCTACTAACTTCAGCATCGGTGGATTATCTAAGACAACTAATATCAGACAATCTGCTGCTTGGGCTGTCGGTCTTAATTGGTTCTTGACCCAAAACGCAATTGTCCGTGCTGATTATGAAGAGACTGATTTTACAGGCGGGGCGGGCTCAGGAGTAAATGTGTGGGATCGGCCTAAAGAAAAAATCTTCGGCACCCGCTTCCAGTTAGCGTTCTAAAACAGTTTGTCATAGTTGTCAGGAGACCTATCAGCTGAAGCAGGACGAATTTTTCAGCTGATCCGCAAGGATGCGGAGTTGACACAGGGCACTCAGATTTCCTTTAACCCATCAGGACCCAAAATGAGAAAATACTCTTTCAAATCGTTTGCGGTAGCGGCGTTAGTGGCAGTGACCACGCTGGCCAATGCGGCAGAAATCAATCTGTTAAACGTATCTTACGACCCGACTCGTGAGTTTTATAAAGAATACAACGAGGTATTCGCCAAATACTGGAAAGAAAAAACCGGTGATACGGTAACGGTCAAACAATCGCATGGCGGCGGTGGTAAACAAGCGCGTGCGGTGCTGGATGGTCTCGAAGCCGATGTGGTGACGCTGGCGATTTCTTATGACATTCACCAGCTCTACACCAAACGCAAACTGATTCCGGAAAACTGGCAGTCACAATTACCTAACAACAGCTCGCCTTATACTTCGACCATGGTATTTGTGGTGCGCAAAGGCAATCCTAAAAACATCAAAGACTGGAGCGATCTGGTCAAACCGGGCATCAGCATCGTTACCCCTAATCCTAAAACATCCGGTGGCGCGCGCTGGAACTATGTCGCTGCCTGGGGTTATGCCTTGAAACACAACGGCAACAATGAAGAAGCCGCCAAAGATTTTCTGAAAAAACTGTTCAAAAATGCTCCGGTGCTGGATACCGGCGCCCGTGGTGCTACTACCACTTTTGTTGAGCGCGAAATCGGCGACGTTCTGATTACTTGGGAAAACGAAGCGCATTTGGTGTTGAAAGAATTCGGCGCCGACAAATTTGAAGTTGTGGTGCCGCCGTTCAGCGTTCTGGCCGAGCCGCCTGTGACTGTAGTGGAAGACGTTGCCCGTAAACACGGTACCGAAGAAGTGGCCGGTGCTTATCTGAAATATCTGTATAGCAAAGAAGGTCAGGAACTGATTGCCAAACATTATTACCGCCCCAGCGACAAAGAAGTGGCGGCTAAATACGCCAAACAATTTCCGGCACTGGAACTGGTCACTATCGCTCAGTTCGGTGGCTGGGACGAATTCCAGAACAAACATTTTGCCGATGGTGGCGTATTCGACAAGATCTACCAACCCTAATACTAACCGGTTGATTTTCTGAGAAGTCTCAAAATTTATTTGTCGCTTGCTTGACAGCCGGCGGGATAAACGGATAACTTTCAAAGCAAATCAAGCCAACCGGACAACCGGAGGCCAGTGCGCTTTTAAAGCCACTGGCCTTTTTTTTGGCCTGAAGAAATGCAAAGGAACACATATGTCATATTGGTATTCTGATAATTCGCAAGCGATCGGCAAGACGCCGCTGGTTAGACTCAACCGTATCACCCAGGGTGCGCCGGTTACCTTGCTGGCCAAAATCGAAGGTCGCAATCCCGGCTATTCGGTGAAATGCCGGA
>CAIUWU010000276.1 GCA_903902945.1 uncultured Pseudomonadota bacterium | reverse complement strand
CCACCGGAAGAATCCGAATCCTGCGTCGCACTGTTCCGGGCCCGCGATATTGATCAAATCTTTTTGCTGGCTCCCAATACCACCGCTGACCGGATTCAAAAAATGGACGGCGTCGGCAGTGGCTATCTCTACTATGTATCATTAAAAGGCGTTACCGGTGCCGGTCATATCGATACCGCCGATGTCGAACAAAAATTACAGCTAATACGCGAAAACACGCAACTACCGGTCGGAGTCGGCTTTGGCGTCAAAGATGCCGCTACCGCCAAAACTGTCGCCAGCATTGCTGATGGTGTAGTGGTTGGCAGTGCTTTGATCAGTAAAATTGAAGCCAATCTCGACAACCCTGAACAGGCCAAGGCCGAGATTGTCGATTTATTAAAATCCATGCGCCAAGCTATGGACAATTAAGCGTTTCATGCGGAGTTAATACCAATGAGTTGGTTTGAAAAATTAGTACCATCGATTATCAGAACAGATAACCCCGAAAAGAAAAATTCTGTTCCGCATGGTTTATGGAATAAATGTCCCAGCTGCGATGCGATTCTGTTCAATGCAGAATTGGTTAAAAACAGCAATGTCTGCCCGAAGTGCGAACATCACTTGAGAATTTCCGCCCGTGATCGTCTGGATTTGTTTCTGGATGCCGCAGGGCGTCAGGAAATCGGCGCCGGTCTGAAACCCAGCGATCCTCTCAAATTCAAAGACAGCAAACGTTACAAAGACCGCATTACCCAAGCACAAAAACAAAGCAATGAAAATGATGCCTTGGTAGTCATGAGCGGCACACTGAACGGACGCAGCATCGTCGCAGCAGCTTTCGACTTCAGTTTCATGGGGGGATCGATGGGCTCGGTGGTCGGTGAACGTTTTGTCAGGGGCGTCAATGAAAGTCTTCGCAACCATTCGCCGTTTATCGTTTTCACCGCCAGTGGCGGCGCCCGGATGCAGGAATCTTTATATTCTTTGTTCCAGATGAGTAAAACCAGTGCTGCACTGACCCGACTGGCCGCTGAAGGTATTCCTTATATTTCTTGCATGACCGATCCGACTATGGGCGGTGTCTCAGCGAGTCTGGCAATGCTGGGTGATATCAATGTAGCGGAGCCTAATGCCCTGATTGGCTTTGCCGGTCCGCGCGTAATCGAACAGACTGTACGTGAAAAACTGCCCGAAGGTTTTCAGCGCAGTGAATTCCTGCAAGAGCACGGCGCGATAGACATGATTATTGATCGCCGTGAAATGCGCGAAAAAATCACCTCTATCCTGAACATTCTTTATCCGGTCAGAGCTTATAAAACCACTACCAGCCTAGTGGAAACCGATGAACAGCATCACGAAATCGATATTTCCGAAGACGGTGAATAGCTGAGCAATGGCGCGCTTTGAATCGCTCGATGACTGGTTAAAATGGCAGGAACAGCTCCATCCCCGCCCCATAGATTTGGGTTTGGAGCGTGTTGAATATGTCTACCGGCAACTCAATAACCATTATCCGAAAATACCGACAATCACGGTTGCCGGCACTAACGGCAAAGGTTCATCGATTGCTTATCTGGATGCCATCTATCGTGGACAAGGCTATAAAGTGGGCGCTTATTCGTCACCGCATATCCTGCGCTATAACGAACGAATCCAGATTAATGGCAACCCGGTTGACGATGCCTTGATTTGTGATGCCTTCGAGCGGATCGACCAGATCAGAGGCGATATCAGCTTGAGTTATTTTGAATTCAGCACCTTGGCGGCATTATTGATTTTTGCCGAGGCAGGACTGGATATTCAGCTACTGGAAGTAGGTCTTGGCGGTCGGCTGGATGCGGTCAATATCATTGACCCCGATGTTGCAATCGTCACCACGATCGGCATCGATCATGTCGAATGGCTCGGTAACAGCCTGGATGCCATTGGCCGTGAAAAAGCCGGTATTTTTCGCTCCGGTAGACCCGCTATCATCGGCGATGACTATCCGCCTGAATCGCTGCTGGCAGTCGCTGCGGAAAAACAGGCCTTGGTTTTACAACTGGGTCAGCAATATCACTATCACAAAAACCTTGATAGCTGGGACTGGTCATCGGGCCAAATCAAGCTGACCGAACTGCCAGTGCCGGCTTTTGAGGGTGAGCATCAATACCGTAATGCTTCTGCCGTGCTCGCCGCTGTTAACGCCTTACAACAGCAGTTGCCGGTTACTGAACAGGCCGTCAGGTGTGGGTTGAGCCAGGCATCCTTGCAGGGGCGCTTTCAGTTGCTCAACGGTAGCGTACCGGTATTACTCGATGTCGCCCATAATCCTCAGGCGATTCAGACCCTGGTGGATTATCTGGACCGACATTTTGCCACGGTAAAAATTCATGCGGTTTTTGCCATGATGAAAGATAAAGACATTGCCAGCGTATTAACGATGATGGCAGACAAGATCTCGAACTGGTATCTTGCGCCGTTATCGAATCCTAGAGCTGCCGATGAAGCATTGTTACTGGATTACTTTAAACAGCAAAACCTACAGAACATCCATTGCGGTTACACTGATGTTGCCGCGACGGTCAACGATGCCAAAAAACAGGCCCACAAGGGCGATCTGATTTTGGTCTTCGGTTCTTTTTTTCTGGTGTCTGAATATTTAGCTAAATTTAATTAGAGGTGATGGAGATGGATCAGGAATTGAAACAGCGTTTGATAGGAGCACTCGTGATTACTGCATTGGCAGCAATTTTTGTTCCTATGCTTTTTGACGACGCTGTCGATGAAACAGGCAAAAACATCAATCAGTTGACCATTCCTGAAGTTCCTGCCAAAGCCCAGGAAGTTGAAATCATGCCTTTACCTGAAAAAGCCGAGGATATCGCGACGGTTATTCCGGTTGAAAAACCCAATGCCAAACGTCAGGTGATAGCAGTAGACGAGGGAGAAGGTCCATCTTTCAGCGAAAAACCCCAGCCGCCCGCGCAAACCGTTAATCCCGGCGCCAAAACAGTGATTCGGGAAAATACCCGTAAACCCATACAAACTTTTGAAGGCAACACCGACATGCCTGACGAAGATTTGATCGCTGAAGACAAATTACCGCTCAAATCTGCCGCAAAATCGAATACTGCCAATACGCTGAATGCCAAACCGGCTCCGGTTCAGGCAAATATTCCGCCAATTCATAAAGAGACTGTCGCGCCAGTAAGCCCCAAACCGGCGATTATTCCACCCGCGGCCGTGGCAACTGCCCCCGCGGCAGTGGCGCCTAAAACAGTGGCGCCGGCAATACCAACCATATCAGCCACACCCACTGCACCCACTGCACCCACTGCATCTGTGCTACCTGCATCGGAAGGCTCTACCCGCTGGTATCTGAATGCCGGCAGTTTCACACAAAAAGCCAATGCCACTGCTTTGCAGGAAACGTTGAAACAACAAGGCTTTGCTGCCACCATCAAAGAATCCGCCGGCGAAAAGGGCTTGGTGTACAAAGTACGAATCGGGCCAATACAAGATAAAGCCAAAGCTCAGGCCGTTAAAAACAAGCTGCTGCAAATTAACGTCAATACCTTTTTTGCGGCTGATGAATAACTAGCAGCGGATCTTTGCAACGCATGTCAATCGAGCATTGGTTAGCGACCAATCACTGGGTCTGGGTTGATTATGCAATTGCCGTGGTGATTGGATTATCGGCGCTGATCGGTCTGATGCGTGGCTTCATTAAAGAGGCCTTTGCTCTGGTCACCTGGGGTTTTGCTATTACCATAGGTTTTAAATACAACAGCGATGTTTCGGTTTTGCTGCAAAACAGCATTACTTATCCTTCGCTGAGAATGGCAACTGCGTTCATCATTCTGTTTTTCGTTACCCTGATTGTTGGCGCACTGGTTAATTTTTTATTGAGCGAACTGGTCAACCGTAGCGGTTTGTCAGGCAGTGATCGTCTGATCGGGCTGATTTTCGGTCTGGTACGCGGCGCCACTATTATTGTTATTTTAGTTTTTCTGGCCGGACTGACCCCGTTGCCGGAAGATCCGTGGTGGAAACAATCGCAATTGATTCCACCATTCCAAACTTTGGCCGTCTGGCTAAAAGAGCATATTCCGCCTGAACTGGCGGCTTATATTAATTTCCGTTAATTGTTGGGTTCACTATGTGTGGTATTGCTGCCATTGTTTCTAATCAAAATGTCAATCAAGATCTTTATGATGCGTTAACCGTCCTCCAGCATCGTGGGCAAGATGCCGCCGGCATCGTTACCTGTGAAGGCTCTCGTTTGCATTTACGCAAAGATAATGGCCTGGCCAGAGACGTGTTTTCCAACAGTCAGATGCTGAATTTGAAAGGCAAAATGGGCATTGCCCATGTTCGTTATCCAACTGCCGGCTGCACCAGCTCTGAAGAAGCACAGCCTTTTTATGTCAATTCACCATTTGGTCTGACGCTGGCCCATAACGGCAATCTGACCAATACCGAAGAGCTGAAAATTCAGGTGTTTGAAGATGACCAGCGCCACATCAACACCGACTCCGATTCGGAAGTATTGCTGAATGTGTTCGCTCATGAGTTGCAACAGACCGGCCGCCTGACACTGACGGTCGATGACGTATTCAAGGCAGTCAGCGTGGTGCATAAACGCTGTCGCGGCGCCTATGCAGTAGTGGTGATGATTGCCGGTTTTGGCATCCTCGGTTTCCGCGACCCGCATGGGATTAGACCGATAGTCTTTGGCCAGCGCCAAACAGAAGAAGGCACTACCGATTACATGATCGCCTCGGAAAGTGTCGCTCTCGATGTACTGGATTTCCAGGTAATTCGCGATCTGGCGCCCGGTGAAGCAGTATTCATCGAAGCCTCGGGCGAATTGCATACCAAACAGTGTGCCGAAACCATCGATCACTGCCCCTGTATTTTTGAATATGTGTATTTCGCGCGTCCTGACTCTATCATCGACAATATTTCGGTTTACAAAGCCAGAATGCGGATGGGTAAAAAACTGGCCGACAAAATTCATCGCGAATGGCCGGATCATGATATCGACGTTGTGATTCCGATTCCCGACACCAGCCGCACGGCCGCTTCGCAAATGGCCCATGAACTGGGAGTCAAATTCCGCGAAGGTTTCATGAAAAACCGTTACATCGGTCGCACCTTCATCATGCCCGGCCAGAAAATGCGCAAAAAATCGGTTAAACAAAAACTGAATGCCATTTCACTGGAATTCAAAGATAAAAATGTGCTGCTGGTCGACGACTCGGTAGTCCGTGGCACCACATCGGAACAGATCATTCAGATGGCCCGTGATGCCGGTGCCAAAAAAGTCTATTTCGCTTCGGCTGCGCCACCGGTACGTTATCCCAATGTGTACGGCATTGACATGCCGGCCGCCCATGAACTGATTGCTCACGGCAGAACCGAACAGGAAGTTTGTGAAGCGATCGGTGCCGACAAACTGATTTATCAGGACATCGAAGATTTGATCGATGCCGTCGGTCAGGGCAACCATGCCATTCGCCATTTTGATACCTCCTGCTTCACTCACCAGTACATTACCGGCGACATCGATGACGCTTATTTGGCCAGAATCGAAGCCTTAAGAAATGACGGTGCGCAGGAAGAACGCAATAACAATGCGCTAATTGTCGAAAGCTAATACGGAACCGCCATGAGCAAAGATTTAAACTGGCACGATTACAATCTGGAAACCCAGGCGATCAGAGCAGGGCACAAACGCAGCCCTGAAAATGAACACAGCCTGCCTATCTTTACCACCTCCAGCTATGTGTTTGATTCGGCGGAACAAGCTTCGCTGCGTTTCACTGGCAAACAGCCCGGCAATATTTACTCGCGCTTTACCAATCCGACCGTGTCGGCGTTTCAGGAACGTCTGGCCATCATGGAGCAGGGCGAGCGTTGTCTGGCGTTTTCCTCGGGTATGGCCGCGATCATGGCTGTCGGTATGGCGCTGCTGAAATCGGGTGATCATGTGGTGTGTTCACGCAGTGTGTTCGGTAATACGCTTCTGACCTTCCAGAATTATTTCGGTAAATTCGGTGTCAGCACCGATTTCGTGACGCTGACTGATCTGGATGCCTGGGAAGCGGCCATCAAACCCAATACCCGATTTCTGTTTCTGGAAACACCTTCCAACCCATTGATTGAAATAGGTGATATTGCGGCAATTGCCGATATCGCCCATCAGCATGGCTGTTTACTGGTAGTCGATAACGTTTTCTGCACCCCGGTTCTGCAAAAACCGCTGACTTTGGGGGCCGATCTGGTCGTGCATTCCGCAACCAAATACATCGATGGTCAGGGCCGCTGTGTCGGCGGTGCCGTGATTGGCAATGAAGAGCTGATCGAAAAAGACATTTACCCTTATCTGCGTACCGGCGGAGCCACGCTCAGCCCGTTCAATGCCTGGATTTTCCTGTCCGGTCTGGAAACTTTGGCACTGCGGATGAAAGCCCACTGCGATAATGCCTTTGAACTGGCGAAATGGCTGGAACAGCAGCCTAATGTCGAAAAAGTGCATTATCCCGGTCTGATTTCGCATGCTCAGCATGAACTGGCCAAACGTCAGCAGAGCCATTTTGGCGGCGTGGTCAGTTTTGAACTGCGCGGCGGTCAGGAACAGGCCTGGAAGCTGATCGATTCCACCCAAATGCTGTCGATTACTGCCAATCTTGGTGATGTCAAAACCACCATCACCCATCCGGCAACCACCACACATGGCCGCTTGACCCCTGAAGTCCGCGCTCAGGCCGGTATCAAGGACAGTCTGGTACGGATTTCCGTGGGCCTGGAAAATATCGAAGATATCAAAAACGATTTACAGGCTGGCCTCAGCTTTTAACTAAAAACACATGACATCATCCCAACACGCAGACGCACTCAGCAATCTGGAAACCATCCGCGATTTCATCCGCTGGGGTGCCAGCCGCTTTGCTGAACAACACATATTTCTTGGTCATGGCACCGTTACTCCGCTGGACGAAGCGGCAGCACTGGTATTGCATAGCTTGCATCAGCCTTATGACTTATCGGAAAACTATCTGAACAGTGGTCTGACCATGACTGAACGCCAGTCACTGATCGACATCATCGAAAGACGCATCAGCGAACGCAAGCCATCCGCATATTTAACCAACGAATCGCTGTTTGCCGGTTTGGCGTTCTATGTCGACGAACGGGTATTGGTGCCGCGTTCACCGATTGCCGAACTGATTGCCGAACGCTTTTCACCCTGGGTCGATGAAGATCAGGTATTTTCGGTGCTAGATCTTTGTACCGGCAGCGGCTGTATTGCGATTGCCTGCGCTTATGCCTTTCCCGATGCTCAAGTCGATGCTGTCGATCTGTCTGAAGACGCACTCGCCGTAGCAGCGATCAATCTTGAAAAACATGATCTGGCCGACCAGCTGGATCTGCATCAGTCTGACTTGTTTAATAATCTGCCGCCCAAACCCTATGACATCATCGTCAGCAATCCCCCATATGTCGCATTGGCCGAATGGCAAAGACTGCCTGCAGAATTCCATGCCGAACCGGCGATGGGCTTCAAAGGCGGGGAAAATGGTCTGGATCTGGTGATTCGTATTCTGGTTGATGCCAATGCGTATCTTGCCGAGCAGGGTATTCTGGTGAT
>CAIUWU010000275.1 GCA_903902945.1 uncultured Pseudomonadota bacterium | reverse complement strand
CGAAGGTCTGGCCAAACGCATCGTCGAAGAACAGGTGCCGGATATTTTGTTGAATAGTGTGATCTATTCTCTGGATATGGGCGCTTTGGTATCGGGAACCAAATATCGCGGTGATTTTGAGAAGCGCCTTAAGGCCCTGATTAATCAAATCAAAAAACAGCCTGAATCGATTTTGTTTATCGATGAGATTCATACCATTATCGGTGCCGGCTCGGCGTCAGGCGGGGTGATGGATGCTTCAAATCTGATCAAGCCGGTGTTGTCTTCTGGAAATTTGCGTTGTATTGGTTCAACCACTTACCAGGAATACCGGGGCATTTTCGAAAAAGATCATGCACTGGCACGACGCTTCCAGAAAATTGATGTGCTTGAGCCATCCGCTGAGGACAGTGTGCAGATTCTCAAGGGCTTGAAATCAAGATTTGAAGAGCATCACGGCGTCAAATACACTCCGGAAGCCTTGCAGTCAGCGGTTGATTTATCGGTTCGTTATATTACCGACCGGCATTTGCCGGATAAGGCGATCGATGTCATCGATGAGGCCGGAGCAAGACAGCGTCTGCTGGCTGAGGAAGACCGTAAGGCAGTTATCGATTGCACAGAGGTGGAAGAAGTCGTCGCCAAAATGGCACGGGTACCGTTGCAAACTGTTTCAGCATCCGATCGCGATAAGTTGGCCAATCTGGAAAAAAATCTGAAAATGCTGGTGTTCGGTCAGGATGAGGCGATTACTGAGTTGGCAACTGCTATCAAATTGTCGCGTGCCGGCTTGCGAGACAGCAGTAAAACCATTGGAGCATTTTTATTTGCCGGCCCTACCGGGGTCGGTAAAACCGAAGTATCGAAACAGCTGGCAAAAGTACTAGGTATCGAGCTGATTCGTTTTGATATGTCCGAATATATGGAGCGTCACACGGTATCCAGGTTGATCGGCGCGCCTCCCGGATATGTTGGCTATGATCAGGGCGGCTTGCTGACCGAAGCAGTCAATAAGCATCCGCATGCCGTGTTGCTGCTCGATGAGCTTGAAAAAGCCCATCCCGATGTGTTCAATTTGCTATTGCAAGTGATGGATCACGGTACGCTGACAGATAACAATGGCCGTAAAACCGATTTCCGCAATGTGATTTTGATTATGACAACCAATGCCGGTGCCGATATGCTGGCACGGTCTTCGATTGGCTTTACTGAACAAAACCATGCATTGGACAGTATCAAAGAAATCGAACGCGGTTTTTCGCCCGAGTTCAGAAACCGGCTAGATGCGATCGTCCAGTTCAAACCGTTGGATACCACTGTGGTCGGTAGTGTGGTTGATAAATTTATCTTTGAACTGGAAGCGCTGCTAACCGATAAAAACGTGACACTGAGTCTTTCGCCATCAGCGCGTCAATGGCTTGCCGTCAGAGGCTACGATGCCAAGATGGGGGCAAGGCCGATGGCGAGATTGATTCAGGAAAAAATCAAAAAGCCGTTGGCAGAGGACCTGTTGTTTGGTCGTTTGGTAAACGGTGGCAGTGTCAGGATTGATGTCGAAAACGAAGCGCTGGTATTTGCGGTTGAAAGCCGACAAAAAACGGCGACAGAACTGAATCAAACGGTCTGATTTGATTATTCCGTAGCCGTTGGTTAACGGTTACGGAAGGTAATGCGGCCTTTAGTTAAATCATAAGGTGTCATTTCAACGCGGACTTTGTCTCCGGTTAAAATGCGGATGTAGTGTTTACGCATTTTCCCTGAGATATGAGCAGTGACGATATGCCCGTTTTCGAGTTCCACTCGGAACATGGTGTTGGGTAAGGTATCAATAACCTTGCCATCCATTTCGATTTGATCTTCTTTTGCCATAATTGAGCTCTAAAATAAAAGGCGCATCTTAACATGAAACACAGGGTGCTTTTAAAATTGTATTGCTGGCCTACACTTGTTTTTCAATTTTTAAGATTGAGAATGGCCGGGCAACCTATTATTTGCTGACTAATTCACTGTGATAAATCTGTTTCGATGCCGTTCTCTATGTGATAATGATTAGCAAATAGCGTTTAATTTAGGACAAAAATGGACGAGAACAAGAAAAAAGCGCTGGGCGCAGCGCTGATGCAAATTGAGAAACAGTTTGGCAAAGGATCTGTAATGCGGATGGGTGATGTTGCCGCTAACCGTGATATAGAAGTCGTTTCCACCGGTTCATTATCATTAGATATTGCGCTTGGCTGTGGTGGTCTACCGCGCGGCAGAATCATCGAGATTTATGGTCCTGAATCATCTGGTAAAACAACTCTGACGTTACAAACCATCGCACAAGTTCAGAAATTAGGCGGTACAGCCGCTTTTGTGGATGCCGAACATGCGCTCGATCCTATTTATGCCGAAAAAATTGGCGTCAAAATTCAGGACTTGCTGGTATCACAGCCTGATACCGGTGAACAGGCACTGGAGATTACCGATATGCTGGTGCGCTCTGGTGCTGTTGATATCGTTGTCATCGATTCGGTCGCGGCACTAACCCCTAAAGCAGAAATTGAAGGTGATATGGGCGATTCCCATATGGGCCTGCAGGCGCGTTTGATGTCACAAGCACTGCGTAAACTGACTGCCAATATCAAACGCTCTAACACTTTGGTTATCTTTATTAATCAATTGCGGATGAAAATCGGGGTTATGTTCGGTAATCCCGAGACAACCACTGGCGGTAATGCTTTGAAATTTTACGCTTCGGTGCGTCTGGATATTCGCCGCATCGGCGCCATCAAAAAAGGCGATGAAATCATTGGCAACGAAACCCGGGTCAAAGTTGTCAAAAACAAAGTCTCGCCGCCTTTTAAACAGGCCGATTTCGAAATTCTATATGGCGAAGGCATATCCTTTTTCGGTGAACTGGTGGATCTGGGCGTCGAATACGGGTTTGTCCAGAAATCAGGCTCTTGGTACAGCTACAACAATGAAAAGATCGGGCAAGGCAAAGACAATGCCAAGCAATTTTTAAGGGATAATCCCGAAAAAGCTTCCGAACTCGAAGCTGCGATTCGTGCCAAAGCCTTTGCCGCTCGTGCAGTGCCTCATGAAACTTACCAAGACGATGCGAGTGACATAGGGTTTGCTGACGACGAATAATACCCGGCAGAAAATCACAGAAACCTGTCTGCGCCTGCTGGCTATTCGGGAGCATAGTCAGCAGGAGTTAATCAATAAGCTGATTGCCAGAGGATTTACTGTTGAAGAAATCGAACCGGTTTTGGTTGAAATCAATAGGCAGGGTTGGCAAGATAACCGCCGTTTCGGCGAATCTTATGCGCGTCAGCGTATGCTTAAAGGTTATGGACCAATAAGAATACGTTATGAGTTACAGCAGCGGGGTATTGCCGAAATTGATCTCGATAGTTTGGCCGAGCAATATCTGGGAAGTTGGTCTGATAGCTTGCTAGAGCTTTATCAACAAAAATTCGATCAACGGCAGCAGCTAACACAAAGCGAATGGTTGAAGCGCAGCCGTTTTTTACAACAGCGCGGTTTTAGTACTGCAATGATCCGACAGTTATTTGCACAATTAAATCTTAAAATGAGCCGTTAAACAGCTCGACCTTTATTTATCCAGTGATTATTTGAAATAAACATGATGAAAAAAATGACCAGCGCCGAATTGCGCGCCGCCTTTCTGGAATTTTTCCGTCAACGCGGCCACGCTGTTCACCCTTCCAGTTCCCTGATTCCTGGCAACGATCCAACCCTGTTGTTTACCAATGCCGGCATG
>CAIUWU010000274.1 GCA_903902945.1 uncultured Pseudomonadota bacterium | reverse complement strand
GTTATGGCAAGACGCACAAGATACGGTGCCTGATGATGACAAGCGTGGGTCGTGATACAGCATTTTGCCCAGTTCTACTTTTTCAGGTGTCGTTGGGTTGTTGGCAGGTGCCGGTGCAGTAGTGGGAAGTGATTCAGCCGCATTAACCGCCATCGAAGCCGTTAACGCCATTGCCGATACTAATGTACGCAGTTTGATCATGTCCAATCCTCCTAATTATTATGGTTGTGCAGCCGGCGATTGTAAGTGAAGCCGGCCAGCCGGTAAAACGAAATCTGTTTAATTTTCCAGTCTGCGGAAGCGCCAGCCAAAAAAGGCGATAAAGCTATAGCAAACCATCGGCAGAATAAGGGCCTGCTGCAACCCCCAGTGATCGGCCAGCAAGCCTTGTAATACCGGAATGATGGCGCCGCCGACAATCGCCGAACACAAGATGCCGGAGCCTTGTCCGGTGTGCTGATTCAGGCCGGTCAAAGCCATGGAAAAAATGGTCGGAAACATCACCGAGTTACATAAGCCTACGGCCAGCAGACTCCACATGGCCAGGCTGCCTTGGCTCAGGCTGGCGATGCTGATCAGCAATACCGCAACCCCTGCGTGAGCAGTCAGAACATAACCGGCACGGACTTTCTGCATGACGATGGCGCCGATGAAACGCCCCACCATCGCCCCGCCCCAGTACAAAGACACATAACGGCCGGCGTCTTGCTCAGTTAAAGCGCCAATCGCCGGGCTGGACAAGAAACTAACCATAAAACTACCGATCGATACTTCACCGCCGACATATACAAAAATCGCCAGCGCGCCTAGCCGCAGATGCCGATAGTGCCAGGCCGAAGCGGATGACTGTCGCGCTTGCCCTTGATCGGCAGGCGGGTTGACCAGTTTGGGTAATTTCAGAAACAGAAAAATGATTGCCAGTAATGCCAGCACCCCGGCCAGAAACAGATAGGGTGTCTGTACCAGAGCGGCTTCAGCGGCTCGGTAAGCCGACAATTCCTCTGCGGATAAAGCCTGCAGTTCGGTAGCCGTTTTGACCGGACTGGCCAGAATCAGCATGGCGCCGAAGAAAGGTGCCAATGTGGTACCCAGCGAATTGAAGGCCTGCGTCATGGTCAAGCGACTGGAAGCGGTTTCCGCTTTACCCAGCACCGCCACATACGGATTGGCTGCCACCTGCAACAGTGTGATACCGGAAGCAAGAATGAAAAATGCCGTCAGAAACAGACCGTACTGATGTAAAGCGGCGGCAGGATAAAACAGTAGACAGCCTAGACCGGCAATCAGCAGGCCACAAACGATGCCGCCTTTGTAATCAATCCGCTCCACCAGATAACCACTGGGAATCGAGACCAGGAAATAAGCGGTAAAAAAACATAATTGCACCAGCATGGCCTGCGCATAACTGAGTTCAAAAACAGTTTTTAAATGCGGAATCAGAATGTCATTAAGACAGGTAATGAACCCCCAGATAAAAAATAACGAAGTCAGTATCGAAAGCGTAGCCTGTTGTCCTGTCGATCGCATGTTCACTGATCCTATTCAGTAACGGTGAAAACAGCGCTTTGGTTACCCACCATCACTTTGAATTCACCGGGTTCGATAATGCGTTGCATATCGACACCGATGAAAGACATCGCCTCGGCTGGCAGCTCAAAATGCAGGGTCTGAGTTTCACCCGGCTTCAAATCAACCTTCTGGAACGCTTTTAACTGTTTAAGCGGACGGGTGACCGAAGCGGCAACATCGTGCAAATAGACCAAAACCGCTTCTTTGCCCCGACGTTTACCGGTATTGGTAACATCGACAGACAAATGCAGCGCTTCACCACGCTTGATCCGGCTTTGTTCCAGCTGTAAACCGGAGCTGCTGAACTGGGTGTAACTCAGACCATGAGCAAATGGATACAAAGGCCGATATTGATTGGTTTCATACGCTTCAATCGGTTTATGGTCATACAGCACAATATCATTGGTATTGCGCGGATAAGATACCGGCAGCTTAGCGCTGGGATTGACGTCGCCAAATAAAATATCCGCCATCGCCACGCCGCCCTCCATGCCCGGCAAAAAGCCCAGTACCACCGCCTGCGCTTGTTCGGCGATTTCGGTAATAATGCGGGGCCGGCCACCAAAAGTCACCAGAATCACCGGCTTGCCGGTTGCAAATAGAGCTCTGGCCAGTTGATGCTGCGGAAACGGCAAATTCAACGTTTCAAGATTGCCGAGAGTTTCGGTATAGGTGTTTTCACCCAGAGCCAGTACCACCACATCATGCTTTTGCGCTTCAGTGACGGCCTGTTCAATATTAATTTCATCCTGATAACGCTGCCCGCCGACATAAGTCACCTTGCCTTTGGTTTTCTGGCGAATGGCTTCCAGTAAGGTCAGCTTTTGCTGTGGGTAAAACTGTTCCTGGTCGCCCTGCCAGGTGATAGTCCAGCCGCCGTTCATCACGCTCAGCAGATTCGCGGTCGGTCCTGTCACCAGGATATTGGTGGTTTTCGATAACGGCAGCAGATTATTATGATTTTTGGCCAGCACGATCGACTCCTCGGCCGCCTGACGATTGATTGCATTGGCTTCGGCGGTAACGAAATTGCCTTTTACCGGCAAATCGGGCTGCTGACGATCGAATAAGCCGGAAGCAAATTTGACCCGCAGAATCCGTGTCACCGCTTCATCGATTCGCGCGACCGGTACCTCACCGCTACGGACCAAGTCCAACAGCAAGTCATAAAACGAAAAATTAAACGGCACCATGCTCATGTCAACACCGGCCATGACCGCGATTTTGACCGCTTCACGCGGTGAAGCAGCCATTTTGTCGCGGGTGTACAGGCGCACGATATCTTCCCAATCGGATACGGTAAAACCGGTAAAGCCCAGTTCGCCGCGCAGAATAGTGGTCAAATACTGATAATTGGCATGACCGGGAATGCCATCCACTTCGGCGGAATTGACCATGATGGTCATGGCGCCGGCTTTGATGCCGGCTTCGAAGCCGGGCAGAAAATATTCTCGGAGCATCCGTTCACCAATCCAGGCCGGTGTGCGGTCTTTACCATTGATCGGAAAGCTGTAGCCGACATAATGTTTCAGACAGGCCGGCGCTTTATCGGCGGCTGAATAATCGCCGCCCTGATGACCTTCGATGAATGCGGTACCGAGGCTGCTGGCTAAATAAACATCTTCACCGTAGGTTTCCCATAGTCTTGGCCATAATGGCTGCCGGCCAATATCCATTACCGGCGAAAAGTTCCAGTCCAGCCCGGAAGCCTTGACTTCACGCGCTGCGATTTCACCTTCTTTGAATGACAAATCGCGATTAAAGGTGGCCGCCATATTGATGGCTTGCGGAAACAGCACCGCATCCTGGGTATAGGTCGCACCGTGAATGGCATCGATACCATAAATGACCGGTATTTTTAGGCGGCTTTTCGCGGCAGTGTCGCGGACTAACTGGGTCATGGAACGCCAGCGCTCGATCGGTTGGGCTTTGTTGTCGGGGGTGGCCGGCGCATTGAGGATAGAACCAATGTGATACTGCAAAATAGCCTGTTCCAGCTTGGCGATATCAAAAGGCTGTTCACTATCCTGGGCTTGGGGCACTGTCACGACGCTGACATCAATTTGCGTCATCTGCCCTACTTTTTCTTCCAGAGTCATTTGCGACAACAGGTCATGTACTTTTGCTTCTATTGCAGGATCGAGAGATTGAGCATTCACACCAGACTCCATAACAACGGACATTAATAAGACTAAAAGAATACGTGCTTTCAAAATAGTTTCTTCAATTAAAAATTACAAAATCGGCAGCTTATCAGACTACTGCGGTTAGTTAATATGCTCGGCGCTATCGCCCTGGCTATGATCACGCGCCAACACCAGATAAAACGCCGGTACTACGAACAAGGTAAACAGAGTACCAATACCCAGACCGGTGGCAATTACCAGACCAATAGCAAAGCGGCTGGCGGCGCCGGGGCCGTTGGCGGTCAACAAAGGTACCATGGCCACGATCATCGCTACCGTGGTCATCAAAATTGGTCGTAATCGGGTGGCGCAGGCCTGTTGGATTGCTTCGAGCTTAGCTAAATGCGACTGCTGCTGTAACTGGTTGGCAAATTCGACTATCAGAATACCGTTTTTGGCAATCAGGCCAATCAGGGTAATCAGCCCCACCTGGGTATAAATATTGAGGCTGGCGAAATTGAGCATCATAAAAGCCAGGGCGCTGGCGATTGATAGCGGTACCGATACCAAAATAATCAACGGATCACGCCAGCTTTCGAACTGTGCGGCCAGTACCAGATAAATAATCAATAAAGCCATGAAAAAAGTCAGAATCAAGGCACTACCTTGTTGAGCATATTGACGTGATTCGCCACGGTAATCCCAGGAGAAACCACGGGGAAAGCTGTCTCTGGCAACGTTTTGCAGGTATTCCATCGCATCGCCCAGACCAACGCCGGGTAACATCATGCCATTAATGGTCAGACTGTTAAGCTGCTGGAACTGGGTGCGTTTACTCGGTTCCACCGTATTATCAAGTTTGACCAGCGATGACAGCTTGATGGTCTCGCCGCTGGCGGAATGCAGATAGTAATTATCCAGTTTGCCGACATCCAGCCGCTCGGCATCTTCAACCTGAGGAATGACTTTATAACTGCGTCCCTGCAGATTGAAGCGGTTGACATAAGAACCGCCCAGCAAAGCGGCCAGATTCTGTCCAATATCCTGCATGGAAATACCTAAATCCGCTGCCCGGTAGCGATCAATTACCAGGGTGGTGCGGGGTTTGTTGTAATTGACATCTTTCATCAGAAAGGCGAATTTGCCGCTCTGGGCTGCCGTGTCGATTAACTGATCGGCAACCTGATCGAGTTGCTGGTAATCGGCGTCGGTAGTAATCACAAACTGCAGTGGTAATCCGCCCTCTGAACCCGGCAAGCTGGGCCTGGGCACCACGGCAGTTTGAAAACCGGCAATCGCGTTAACTTTGTCCTGTAACTCCGGCTGCAGCTCGGATTGAGAGCGCTGCCGCTGGGAGGCAGACGGCATTTTGAAGCCGCTGAAAACCGTGCTGGTATCGCCGGCAAAGCCCATCAGCAAAAAACTTTCCTGATATTCGGGAAAGGACTCGAATAGCTTGATTAATTCGCGGGCGTAGGTTTCGTTGTACTGCAGCGTGGCGGTATTGGGCGCGGTAGCAATCGCAAACAGAATGCTCTGATCCTCGGTGGGTGCCAGTTCCCGACTGGTGAGCATAAACATGAAGTAAATACTGACCAGCATCACCAGTGCAAAGCCAATCACAATGCCGGGTATTGCCAGCAAGCGTTGCAAGATCTGCAGATAAACGTCTGACAGGCGCATAAAGAAGTGCTCAACCTGTAATTCAAACCGTGAGGGCTGTCCCGCTGGCTTGAGTATTTTTGAACTCATCATCGGCGATAAGGTCAGCGCAACCACACCGGAAATCAATACTGCTCCGGCTAATGAAAAGGCGAATTCGGTAAACAGCGTACCGACCAGTCCGCCCATAAATCCGATCGGCGCATAGACAGCAATCAGGGTGGTGGTCATGGCTATGATAGGCAGTCCCAACTCGCGGGCGCCTTTTATGGCGGCTTGCAGGCGCGATTCACCTTGTTCAATATGCCGGTGGATGTTTTCCACGATCACAATCGCATCATCGACCACCAGACCGATTGCCAGCACCATTGCCAGCATGGTCAGCAGATTGATGGAAAATCCCATCAATAGCATCAGGAAAGCACCGCCAATCAATGATAGCGGAACAGTCACGGCGGGAATGATCGCGGCTCTGAAAGAGCCAAGCGATAGAAAAATTACGCTGAGTACAATCAGCACCGCTTCGATTAAGGTGCGGAAAACTTCATAAATCGAGTCTTCGATGAACTGACTGGCGTCATAAGGCAGGAATATTTTCATGGCATCGGGAATATCGCGTTCCATCTCTTGCAAAGCCTGCTTGACCCGTTTGGCGACAGTCAGCGGATTGGCACCCGGCGCCGGCTCTATACCCATAAAAATGGCCATTTTGCCTTTGTACCAGTTAACCGTATCGTAGTCTTCGCTGCCCAGTTCGGTGCGGGCAATATCTTCCAGGCGAATCAGGGCGCCATGACGGTTACTGACTACTAGTTTTTTGAAGGCCTGTTCGTCGATGGCATCGGTAGTGGCGCTGAAATCGATTTTGACGAATTCACCCTTGGAACCGCCCGCCCCCGACAGATAATTATTGGCCCGTAACACATCATTGACATCGCTGGCGCTGATTCCCAGCGCAGCCATCTTTTCAGGGTTCAGCCAGATACGCATCGCGAAAGTCTTGTTGCCGAGCATTTTGGCCTTGCCCACGCCCGGAATCGCCTGAATTTTGGGCTGAACCACCCGTAACAAATAATCGCTGATTTGCGAAGCCTGCAAGCTATCGCTGTATAAGGCCAGATACATCAGGGCCGTACTTTCACCGAC
>CAIUWU010000273.1 GCA_903902945.1 uncultured Pseudomonadota bacterium | reverse complement strand
TCGGCAATCGCGGTCTTGCCAACCCCTGCCTCACCCACCAGCAAGGGATTGTTTTTGCGCCGTCTGGATAAAACCTGAATGGTTCGCTCCACTTCGGCATCACGGCCAATCAAAGGGTCAATCAGACCTTTTAAGGCTTCCTGATTCAGGTTAACCGCATACTTTTCCAGCGGACTTTCACCAACAGAACTGTCTGGTTTATCGGAATCCTGGTCATCAGCATCGGCTTTGCCGGTTTGTTCGGATTTTGCCACGCCATGAGCCAGATAATTGACGACATCAAGCCGGGTAATATCCTGTTTGTTGAGCAAATACACGGCATGGGAATCTTGCTCACTGAATAAGGCTACAAACAGATTGGCACCGGTCACTTCTTTTTTATCAGAGGCCTGCACATGAAAGACCGCACGCTGTAATACCCGCTGAAAACCCAGCGTCGGCTGAGTTTCGCGCTGAATATTGTCCGGAATCAGAGAAATGGTTTCATCGATAAACTGATTCAACTCGCCGCGCAAGGCATTTACATTACAACCACAAGCCTTGAGGATTGGTTGGGTTGTTTCATTATCAAGCAATGCCAATAGCAAATGCTCAACGGTAATGAACTCATGGCGTTTGGCATGCGCACCGGAAAATGCAGCATTCAGTGTCAGTTCTAGCTCTTTACTTAACATTGCTACCCCTTATAAGGCTTCTTCCATGGTACACATCAGCGGATGGTGATGCTCCCGGGAATAATCATTAACAATATACACTTTAGTTTCCGCCACATCCTTGGTGTAAGTCCCACAGACGCCTAAACCTTGAGTATGGACTTGCAGCATCACCTGAGTCGCACGCTCTTCAGTCATATTAAAAAAATCAGTGAGTACCTGAACCACAAAATCCATAGGTGTGAAATCATCGTTCAACAACAAGACCCGATACATGGGCGGACGTTTGAGTTGCGGTTTTGCTTCTTGAAGAGCGGTGTTGCCATCAGAATCTTTGAAGGGTTGAAAATCAGACATATTGATCAAATATAACGAAACTGGCGGTTAACATAACGATATAAGCCGCAAATTTCAACGCTTATCTGACTCAAACCGACAAGCTCAAAATAAAATCCGTGAGCCAAATTTACCATGTAAAATTTTTAACACCATTTACCAGCCATCAAACAGAATCTCGGAGTATCGGTCATGACCCCACAAGAACGCGATCAACTACAACATTTTTTAAAACAACTGAGTGATGCCAAAGCCGCCAATAAAGACGCTGAAGCTGAGCAACTGATCCAGCAAGCCATAGCCCATCAGCCCGATGCCAGCTATCTGCTGGTGCAACGGGTCTTGCTGCAAGAACAAGCATTGAACAACGCCAAACAGCAGATTAGCGAATTACAAAGACAATTACAGGCAAACCAGAATCAGAGCAGCTTTCTCGGCAATGATCCTTGGGCACAAGCAGCCGCTGCACCCGCAGCCAGCAATTATCAGCCACCACGCTATGTGCAGACGCCTCCTCCAGTGCAGAGCGGCAGCTTTTCAGGCGCACCCAGCTTTCTGGGCAATGTGGCCACTACCGCAGCCGGAGTCGTGGCCGGCTCGTTTCTGTTTCAGGGCATAGAGAATCTGCTCGGGCAGCATAATCATGGCAACGGCTGGCAACAAACCCCGACCGGTTTGGGTGAAAACATTACCGAACAGACTGTCATTAACAACTATTACGGTGATGATGGATTCTCAACTGCAGACTATCAGCCCGACACCAGCAGTTTTTCTAGCCCTGACAGTAATCAGATTGACGACAGCGATCTTGACTCAGACTGGATCTAATCACTGTCTTCAACCAAACAATCGTCGCCGCTACACCGGTTTACTTCAATGGTTAGATGATCCAGGTGCCTGAATTTGTTCAACAGGCGCTTGTAATAAACCGGTGAGCGCGGCTGCTGTGTTAGCAGCGCAATAATCGCGGCATGATGCGAAGCGGTTAAGCGCCATACATGCAAATCAACCACCCGAGTATCGCCATCCGCTTCAAGCGCCGCTTTGATCGCATGGTGTTCGCCATCACTGACACTGTGATCCAATAACACCGGACTGGTTTCCTTGATCAGGCCCCAGGCCCAAACCAGAATCACCAGCGCCCCCACAAAACCCATCACCGCATCCAGCCAGTTCCAGCCATAAAATTTGCCGGACAGCAAGGCGATAATCGCCAGCACCGAAGTCAGGGCATCGGCAATGACATGCAGATAGGCCGCTCGCAGATTGTGATCATGGTGATGGTGATGACCATGAACGTCCTCGTCGTGATCTTGATGATGATGGTGGTGGTGATCATTCAGCAATACAGCACTCAACAAATTAATCAGCAGGCCGCCGCCGGCAACCATCAAGGCTTCATCGAAATGAATACTCTGCGGCAGCAACAAACGCTCAACCGACTGCCCCACCATAATCAATGCCACCATCGCCAGCGCAATCGAACTGGCAAAACCGCCCAGAATACTGACTTTGGCAGAACTGAAAGCAAAAGTCTGATCGCGATGATGAATCCGACTGTAGCGATAGGCAAAAATCGCAATCATAAAAGCCACGACATGAGTCGCCATGTGCCAGCCATCAGCCAACAACGCCATAGAATGAAAGCGCATGCCGGCAGCAATTTCGACCAGCATGGTCAGCAAAGTTAACGCCAATACCCATTTAGTTCTTTTTTCACCGCGATGATTAAGCGGCACATAGTCATGCGAATGCTGCCAATGACTCAATTGATGCTGATGCATTTCGATTCCTGATTTAAAAAGTTAGTGAATATCCAAATAGCAGACCATTCCGCCCGATGCGATCAGGATGCAGCCCGAACTGAACCTTCAGAAAAGCTGCCCGCCCAGCAGAAGATGCTGGCTGACATAATCTTAATTCAGGCAAGTCCTTAACCCGGCTATCACATCCGAAGCCAGCAAACCACGCTGACCGTGAAGCTCAGCCGCCCTGTCCGCCGCTTCGCCATGCACATAAACCGCCAGCCTGGCGGCCTCCGCCAACGACAAGCCCTGAGCCAACAAAGCCCCACAGATGCCAGCCAGCACGTCACCCATTCCGCCGCTAGCCATCCCCGGATTACCGGTAGTCGACACCCACAAATGATCCTGATCGGCAATGATGCTACCAGCACCTTTCAGTACCGCAACACCGCCATAAGCCAGTTGTAAGGCTCTGGCTGCCTGAAAGCGATCACGGGCAATCTCTGCTGTGCTACCTCCCAAAAGACGCGCCGCTTCGCCGGGATGGGGCGTCAGAATCCAGTTATCACGCTTGTGTGCACTGGCTGAAAGCAAATTCAGGGCATCGGCATCGATCACGCAAGCTTTGTCGCTCGCCAACACGCTGGCCAATAACCGTCTGGACCAGTCATCCTGACCCAGCCCAGGTCCGATCACCACCACAGTTGCCTTATTTAGCAAAGCCTCAAAGCTGCTCAGATCTTCGATGCCGTGCGCCATCAGTTCCGGACGGTATAAAGATAATAAGGCGCTGTGACTGGCTCGGGTAGCAATGCTGACCAGCCCGGCACCGCTGCGTAACGCCGCCGCGCCGGCAAGCCCAATCGCCCCGCTCAGACCATGATTACCGCCCACCAGCAATACATGACCATGATGGCCTTTGTGGGCTGTCAACTGCCGCGCCGGC
>CAIUWU010000272.1 GCA_903902945.1 uncultured Pseudomonadota bacterium | reverse complement strand
TTTCATCTTTATTTTCGCTGTCGAGCTGATTAAGTTGGGCGCGAACAGTAATTAAATTACCCTCGATATCAATATGAATATTATCTTTGCCAGCTCCAGGGATATCAGCGTGGACAATAAACTCATTTGCATTTTCTTTAACATCAATTTTTCTCTGACTTGGCAGAGGATCACCATGCAACGGTTTTATATAATACCCGGGGCTGACTTCTTTTAATAAATCTTCAAATAAACTTCTAGTTAAAACACTCATGGTGGCTTTCTCCTATCGATTTATCAATCAAACAAACAGTCTTTGTGAGCAAACTTAGGCCTTGTTTTTTGCTGGAGTCCAGGTTCTGCCAAGCCTTGATTATCCGCATTCAGAGCTTGCAGGGTCTTTGCCTAGCGACCCGGATCTCTGGGTTTACAATGAGCTTTTAAGTTTTGATCATAACACTGCCAATGCCACGATATTTCAAAATAAAATCTGTATTTACAATTAATTACCTGTCAACGCCATTCAGTATAAAGTTACAGAACAACAAAGACTTCGATAACAGATTCAGCAAGCGAAGCGCAAAAAAAAACGGAGTGTGCAATTGCCACTCCGTTTTCAAACATACCCCACAGTTAAACGTATTTAATGAATATTACTTTTTATTAAAATAATACATATCACCGTATTTACCTTTTAAAATCATACTGGCATCGGTTTTTTCGACCAAGGTAAAGACGTCGAATTTATCAGAGCGTCCCAACAAAGATACCTTTAATTTATTATCTTCCACTTCAAAGCCAACCGGTATCTGATCATAATAAGTGCCGTCGCGCGGAATATGCAGAATGGTGACCGTTTTATCCTTAAATACCCAAGTATCTTCGCGTGGAATATCTTCTTTGCTAGTAATGGACTTCTTAGTGTGATCCAGCTTCCAGCTACCCTGTACGTCATCTGTCGATTTAAGCGTTACTTCGGCATGAACCTGAGCCATCCAAGCTGACAGCCCTAAAAACAAAAATGTTAATAATATTTTTTTCATGTCCCCACCTGTTGTAATAATTGTAAGGCTGCCGATGGTACTCGCCCGGCTGTTTTAAATAAAGCAAATATTGATTACGCGCTTTTGCAATAGCGACAACCTGGGGAAAACATGAACCGACAGCCTGCAAACAATCTGTGATTGCTACTGATCATGGGTAAAACACGCCGCCGTCAGACTGCCATCGGCGGTCTGCAAGCGGCATGTGATTAGCGAGGATTAGAACTTTTCAACCTGTGACACGTCTCTGACCGCGCCTTTGGCCGCTGAAGTCGTCATCGCGGCATAGGCACGCAAAGCGGCCGATACGGTTCGGTCACGATTAACCGGCTTCCAGGCCGCAGCACCTTTGCCCTCCATTGCAGCACGGCGGCTTTGCAAGGTTTCATCGGATACTGCCAGATGAATGCTACGGTTAGGAATATCGATTTCTATGGTATCGCCTTCTTCCACCAGACCAATCGCCCCGCCTTCAGCCGCTTCCGGTGAAGCATGACCAATCGACAAGCCGGAAGTGCCGCCGGAGAACCGGCCATCGGTTAATAAAGCACACACTTTGCCCAGTCCTTTGGACTTGAGATAGCTGGTCGGATACAGCATTTCCTGCATCCCCGGACCACCTTTAGGGCCTTCATACCGGATGACTACCACATCACCGGCGACGATTTTGTCGTTCAGAATCGCAGCCACCGCCGCATCCTGACTTTCAAAAATCCGGGCGCGACCGGTAAAGGTCAATGCGCTGTCATCGACGCCAGCGGTTTTAACGATACAACCTTCCAGGGCAATATTGCCGTACAGCACCGCCAGACCACCATCCTGCGAATAAGCATTAGCTTTATCACGGATACAACCTTCGGCACGGTCATCATCCAAACTGGGATAGCGCATCGCTTGCGAGAAAGCGATAGTGGTCGCAATGCCGCCCGGTGCCGCCCGATAAAAGGTTTTTACCGCATCATTCTGAGTACGCTGAATATCCCATTGCTCGAGAGCCGCCGCCATGCTGTCGGCATGAACGGTTGGTACTTCCCGCTTGATCAGACCGGCACGATCCAGTTCGCCGAGAATACCCATCACGCCACCAGCACGATGCACATCTTCCATATGATATTTCTGGGTGGCAGGCGCCACTTTCGATAGACACGGTACGCGGCGGGAAATCGCGTCGATGTCGGCCATAGTAAAGTTGACACCCGCCTCATTGGCAGCCGCCAGCAAATGCAGAACCGTGTTAGTCGAACCGCCCATCGCCACATCCAGACTCATCGCATTCTCGAAGGCTTCGAATGAAGCAATGCTGCGCGGCAGCACCGAGGCATCATCCTGCTCGTAATAACGTTTGGCCAACTCGACAATACGACGACCCGCGCTTAAGAACAGCTGTTCACGATCGGCATGGGTGGCCACCAGCGAGCCATTGCCGGGTAATGACAGCCCCAAGGCCTCGGTCAGACAGTTCATGGAATTGGCAGTAAACATACCCGAGCAAGATCCGCAGGTAGGACAGGCAGAACGCTCTACCGCAGACACCTGTTCATCACTGATTTTGTCATCAGCCGCTTCCACCATTGCATCGACCAGATCCAACGCACGGGTCTGGCCTTGCCAGTTGACTTTGCCGGCTTCCATCGGCCCACCCGAAACAAAGATCACCGGAATATTCAGACGTAATGCCGCCATCAACATGCCCGGGGTAATTTTGTCGCAATTGGAAATACAGACCAGCGCATCGGCGCAATGCGCATTGACCATATATTCGACGCTGTCGGCAATCAGATCCCGGCTGGGCAGCGAATACAGCATGCCGCTGTGGCCCATGGCAATTCCGTCATCCACTGCGATAGTGTTGAATTCTTTGGCGACACCACCAGCTGTTTCGATTTCCCTCGCCACCAATTGCCCCATGTCTTTCAGATGCACATGTCCCGGCACAAATTGGGTAAATGAATTGGCTATCGCAATAATCGGCTTGTTGAAATCGCCTTCTTTCATACCGGTGGCGCGCCAAAGGGCTCTGGCACCCGCCATGTTGCGGCCTTGGGTCGTGGTTCGGGAACGATATTGCGGCATGTGCTACCTCGAAATTAGTTGCTACGAAAAATTGGGCGATTTTACTCTAAGCTGACAGTTGAGGTGTTCCCGGATGTTCAACTCGCTAGACTACCGCCCTAGACCGAGCAACCGGTTCGCAAACCTCGGGCATGATCATCAGTGAATCTAAAATGCTAACTAACCGCAAAGACTAGAAGTGTTTTATAGGTTTCCACGCTAAACCCTTGACCTTTAACAGGCTTCCCGGCTTATCCACAAAAACTGTGGATAAGTCTGTGAATTAAGGTCTGACAAGTCAGCTAACTGCTTAATTTGCGTACAGTTGTCTTAAATTGCGCAACTTTTAAGCTGAATTGCAAATCAATGAGTTAGAAACCTTAAACGATAGATTTTGTGAATATCTCGTTATAAATCTGCTCTTTATAACTTATTATCAGTTATGTGCATAACCGTGACAGCCGCCCTGCTTTGACGACTGTTTTACCTGGCTTTGTGATATCACTGCTCTGCCGGCTGATGGATCACATCAGACGGTAAAGTCGCTGTGCCTTGCTATGATGGCAGCTGATTCAATAAGCATGAGGCTGGCAAGATGACAATTAGCAATGAGTCATGGCACCGCAGAAATTTACACGGTTACGGCCAACACGGCTTTGACCCGCAATGGCCGGATGGCTGCCGACTGGCTTTACAGTTTGTGCTCAATATCGAAGAAGGTGCCGAACACACGCTGCTGAATGGTGATAACGGCTCCGAGCATTATCTGGCCGAAATTCCCGGCGCCGTACAGATTCAGGGCTTACGTAATTACAGCGCCGAAAGCCTGTTCGACTTTGGTTCACGAGTCGGAGTCTGGCGGTTGTTACGTCTGTTTGAACAACGCAACATCCCACTGACCGCCTTTGCCTGCGGCCGGGCACTGGAGCTAAATCCCGAACTGGGTATGGCACTGGCGGAACAAGGCCATGAAATAGCTGGTCATGGTTATCGATGGATCGATTATCGCTATATCAGTCGGGAGGTAGAACGCGATCACATTCAGCGCACCTGTCAGATTATTCAGGATTTAAGCGGTGCAGCGCCGGTCGGTTGGTATACGGGCCGCGTCAGTGCCAATACCCGTCAGCTGCTTAACGAAATCGGCGGCTTTGTTTATGACTCCGATGCCTATGCGGATGAACTGCCCTACTGGCTGCATGCAGGCCAGCAATCGCATTTGGTGATTCCCTATTCGCTGCTCACCAACGATATTCGTTATGTAATTGCCCCGGGATGCGGCCATGCTGACGACTTTTTCTCGCTGCTGCGCGATGGTTTCGATCAACTCTGGCAAGAAGGGCAAGACAGGCCCAAAATGATGACGGTCGGACTGCATCCCCGCTTTAGCGGCCAGGCGGCGCGACTGCCGGCCTTATCGCGCTTTCTGGATCATGTCGCCGCTCATCAAGGCGTCTGGATCTGTCAGCGCCGCGAGATTGCCCGACACTGGCACCACAAGTTTCCCCCGCAGCCCTGAGATTACAATACACTCTGTTTAATGTAGACTCAGCGCCCATCCGACACGCCAGCGAGCCACATCACCATGACTACCGCATCTGCCCAAACCGACCTCACCCCAGCTGATTTGGTATTCAGAAAACTAACGTTGGCTGAATTGCAGCAGCTGGTCGAATGGGCCCAGCAAGAAGG
Source organism: uncultured Pseudomonadota bacterium (assembly GCA_903902945.1). Taxonomy (GTDB): domain Bacteria; phylum Pseudomonadota; class Gammaproteobacteria; order Methylococcales; family Methylomonadaceae; genus Methylomonas. The sequence goes on along the minus strand of CAIUWU010000272.1, from coordinate 1,183 downwards.
CTGGAATCCGGGGCTGTCGGATGCCGAACTGTTTTATAGCGCCGACCCGGAGGGGTTTTATGGCTGCTTTCTGGAGCAAACCATGCTAGGCGGCGGTTCGATTGTGTCTTATGAAGGCCGATTGGGTTTTATGGGCTTTTTTATCGTCAAACCCGAATACCGCAGCCTGGGCATAGGCACCCGGCTCTGGCATTTCCGGCGCGATACCTTGTTATCGCGTTTACAGCCTGGGGCGGCGATTGGCATGGATGGCGTAGTTGCCATGCAGCCGTTTTATCAAAAGGGTGGTTTTGAGATTGCGTTTCGCGATGAACGTTATCAGCTGGCAGCACAAGCTTACGCAAGCGATAGCCATATCTCGGCGGTTAATAACGAGGATTTACCCGGCGTATTGGCCTATGATCTGCAATGCTTTGGCGTGCCCAGAAAAGGGTTCATGACCGCCTGGCTGCACCAGCCACACGCGCAGGCTTTTCAGTATCGGCGAGATGAGCAGCTGAAAGGTTTTGCGGTGATCCGGCAATGTGTCAACGGTTTCAAGATCGGCCCCTTGTTTGCCGACGATCTGACAGTCGCCGAAGCCCTCTATCAGACCTGTCTGAGCCATGTTCCGGCTGGCGAGCCGGTTTTTATTGATATTCCGCTTGCCAATCCCGAGGCGGTTAGTCTGATCCGGAAATTCAATGCCAGCTATGTGTTTGAATGCGCCAGAATGTACTACGGCACACCGCCAGCCCTCTGTCTCGACAAGGTATTTGGTATCACCAGCTTCGAACTGGGCTGAGTCAGGCCGGCTTTAATGAAGCCCGACTTTCAATAGGCTGATCAGAAACCCGGCGCCAGCTGCGGCGATAATCACACTGATAACACCAAGCTTATAGCGGATTAGCGCCAGCAAGCTACAGCCACTGATTGCCAACGCCAGCCAGTCGCTGTGGCCTGACCCGCCTTGGGGCCAGAACACATGGCCGGCAAAAAAGACTGCCAGATTGACAATCACCCCGACCACGGCGGCGCTGATCCCCACCAGTGGCGCGGTCAGTTGCAGATTGCCGTGAGTCGATTCAATCAGCGGCCCGCCGGCCAGAATGAACAGAAAACTGGGCAGAAAGGTAAAGTAAGTCGCCACCGTTGCCGCCACGGCGCCGGCCAGAAACAACGACTCCGAGCCAAAAAGCGGCTG
>CAIUWU010000271.1 GCA_903902945.1 uncultured Pseudomonadota bacterium | reverse complement strand
TCACACGGATTTCATGCTCTGCTACTTTAATTTTTAAGGTTTCGCGTTCAATAGTCACGCTATCACCGCCTTGATAAAGGCGACTACGACCTGCGCCGGCATAAAGGCCGATAGCTTCGTTGGGAAATTTGGCGGCTAATGAATCGGCCATCCAGCGAGCGGTGTCGTAATATTGACTAAAGATGATGCAGCCGTGAACCAACCACCCCTCATTCACTAAGTAATGCAAAACGGCAGCAAATTTGGGGTCGGTATCGATCAACCGCAAACGATGCAGCAGCATTTCAAGCGCAGCCCTTTCTTCATCCGTCTGGATAGCAACATCCTCTTCCAGATCGTCCATTTCCTCGTGGATCGTTCGGCCTTCAAGCAATGCTTTGGCTGTATTAATACCCGCGATCAGACTGGAACAAATACGCTGTTGCATCAGATTCTTCATGAATCCGCCGCCTTTGCCACGCTTGCCCAATACTTTGCCGAAACGGCGAGCTTCGTTGTAGGCTTCCCGAAAATGTTCATCGGTTCGCACCGCCAAACCTTCAAATAAAGCATTGAAAGCATGAATATCCTTGACCCTTTGATTATCAGGATGGATATCGACACCCACGCGCTTTAATAAATTGGCGTCTTCCAATGTTGTGCGCTTGCGTAATACAACATGACGGACAAATGGATTTTCGCGTTGAAAGAATGGAGCATTAGAAACCCGACGATCCAGTTCAAGTTCAAAGTCTTCGCGAGTTCCCATATCCAAATCGGCCAACCGTCCAGCTTCAAATTGCCGGGCTTGCAAACCCAAATCCTGACGGATAGCGCTGTATAACTGACGGACACGGTTATCCGACGTTGAGTTGACTGGTGGCAACGGTGAACGCAGCATCTCCCAGGCTCTTTCCAAATCCGTGACATCTTGTTCGCCGGATAGTACCGGTATAACTTGATCGGGTTTATGCCAACAGGCGTAGTCGTTACCGAGCACAAAATTGCCTTTGCCTTGATGCAGGACGCGTACTAAGTCCCATAAATCCTCGGTCGTGGTCTGGATAGGTGTTGCGGTACCCAACAAAACATGATCGGAACGGGCAGCTATCGCAGTAATAAAAGCCAATAATTCGTTCGGCTCTCCGGCGTTTTTGCCAAACCCTTGCCGTGTCCTCGCTTTATGGGCCTCGTCCACTATCACCAATCCGTAATTTAAATCCAGCAGGTGTTGCTTTTCGGTGGAATCGCGCATCATCAGCCCGGTAGAAATAATGCCGATCCGCAACGGACACGCAGCAATGTATTCAGGGCCAGAGGCAGAGATGCCACGCTCATCGGCATCTAACCAGAGTTTTTTGGTAGTTTGCCATCTTGCTGTCGGGATCCCCAATTTATCCAGTAATTCGGTTTGCCATTGCTCGCACAATGTGGCCGGCGCAAAGATGAGAATGGGTTTACGGCGACGCTTTTCCTTTTCCATCAGCAAACACAAAGCCAAGGCGGCGGTTGCCATGGATAAGGTCTTACCCAGCCCAACTTCATCTGCCAAAAGCAGGCGCACGTAACCGTAATCCCGATAATGCTTTAGGCATTCGGAAATAAAACCCTGTTGCCACGGCTGCAAACAGAGGCCTTCTCGATAAAGCGGTGATTCAATTAAAGCTGCAGGAGCTAATGAGTCGTCTTCAACGACATCATCCAGCAAAATTTCATGTCGATGGCTACGTCGACGGACTTCCTTGCAAACGGCTTCCGGCAGTGGCTTAGCCGCATTCCACAGATAGTCTAATTCAGCTTCTATCCAAGCCACACCTTCCGGCGAGTCGTCTTCCCATAAGATTTCGTAATGGTGTTGCCAGCCGCTACGAGTCTCGTTCATCGAGCCGATAAAGCCAAGCTTGCGGCCATCAGCGCGCTCAATGACGCCCGCCTTGCCGTGAACAAATCCGCAAACATGGTCGGGCGCCACTCGAATAACTTGTCCATGTTGCTGCAAAAATGCATCCAATCGACGATAGCGGTCACGGTTCAATAGAGCCTCAGCTTCAATAGCATTGGCGTTCCAGCGGCCCAACATTTTGGACTCACGCAGTTGTGCAACTTTTAAATCATCAGGATGGATATCGACATTGCAAACGATTTTGACATCGGGAATTTGCTCAAGCCATTCATGGGCTATTTCGAACAAGGAACTTGTGAAATAACCTGCTATGCGGCGATAGCTTTTGGCGCCTCTCAGTTGTTCAGCCAAAAAGCTTTGGTCGAGGCGGTGAGTGCGGGATGAAAAACGGCGAAGAGTCATAAAAATTGTTTATCTAAGCGGTTTAACACCACCACGCCGCCCCAATCCAAAAGCGATACGATAAACGTCAGGCATCTGAACTCGTCCATCGGTTAAAAGTTGGATAACCCCCAAATCAGCCAAGTCTTTCAATATGCCTTGTTCACGCTCCTCTATACTAGGCGGTGGAAGCCGCACTTCCTTTTCTTCACAGGCTAACTGTAATTTATCGATAGTATTGTTTTGCTGCCATAGCTTAATAATTTCAACCGGTTCACATGGGACAGTTATCTTGCTACGTAATGGCTGCATACAAGCCTCAACCCAGGGATAATCTTCACGGGTTACTTCATCAACTCTGATTCTTGATGCTTCCTGAACACCTGCTTGAATGGCTCGGTAATGTAATGCCCAAGGCCATACATCTTTGTGGGGTTGCTCGTTTTCGACAGCATAACGTAAAGCTGCAACAAAACTTCGAGGACTTACCTGATCGCGGCCATCGATTAAATGATTAGGAAGCCAAGTATAGGGGGCTCCACGCTTAGGGCCAGTACCCATCCATGCGCCAGTAATTGCATGAAAAATCTTACGCTGCAAGTCCTCATTAGTACGCATAGTTAGTGGTATTTGCCACGATTTGGTCTTTTCGTCCTGTTTCCAAGTTTGAAAGAATAAGCGCTCGCACTGAAATCGGAATGACTCCCCATTATTTCCAGCATTTGCTAAGCATTGGAAAAGCAAAGCATATAAATCAACCCGTCGCCAATTTAGAGGCACTTTTCTTGCGAGTAATTTAGATGAATCTGGAAAAGCAAATATTTCACGATCATCAAGCATATCCGAACGTACAAATAACTTTAGCCGAATTGCCTTACAAGCACGCATATCCAACGCTAGCTGAAACAATGATCTAGCTAAAGGACGAATAGCTGGCCAATCATTTGCTAAGCGATCCAGTCCATCAAATAAAATCAAACTGATGTTGTTTTGTTCAGCTAATTGACTGTCAACATCATCAAGCAGGTTTTCGTAAGCTTCTGGGTTTTCTTTTACCCATTTAACCATTTCCGACCATTGGCCTGGTAAGTTTGGGAACGGTTTAGGAAAGCCTGTATTTGCCGCGATTACAGCTTGCCAAATATGACGCGGATTGTTTTCTTCTGTCAATTTAGCTAAGGTGTCTTTGCCTGGAGCTATTTTTGGCCCTAAGCCAACGCCAAAACCTTGGTTTATTTTAAGATTATTGGTAATTCTGGACTCTGGGAAAACCGCAGCCAAATAGTCACGATGTTCTTTAGAATTTAATGCTGCCCACCAATGGCTTTTACCTGACCCACGAATACCTTCAACAATTGTATTGTCCGGGTCTAGGGCACGTGCATGACTAGGCGGTACATACGTAAATTGTGGCGGTCTTGTTGGTGCAACAGTCGTTTGATCGTTACTGGGTAGGGCTTCGAGCAGCGCATTGCGCATTGCAGTTTGATCAAAATGGTATTGTGTCATGATGGATTAATTTCCGTGAATTGCACAGCTTTATTCAAAAAGTCTCCGAAACAAGCATCAATCTCAGCATCAGAAAACAATCCTTGACCAAGAAGTTTTGGGTCAAACTCCTGAAAACGATTGCTCCAGTTAATTCTTAGCGGAAAATGTGGGGCGTTCTCGGCTTCTAAGTCAAAATTAAACAGTTCATTTTCTAAATTCACAGCTTCATTGGTTGTTGACGGGGTAATTTCGTCGTATAGCGTTTCTGAAAACAATGTATAGGATGACTCTAAAAAGTGTTTTGCTCGACGCGATTGCTCTCCCTCTGGAAAGAGAGCCTGAACAATAGTCAATCGTTCCCTAACCTTAATAGCTATTTCTGGATAAGATTGCCAATGCGAAAATAGCAAACGATAACCTTGCCATGATTGCTCAGTATCGGTGGCAAATAAAAATGCTGTACTCGCCAAGCTTACGATACTAATAGCTGCAAGATCGTGCAATCCTGCCCGACTATCAATTAAGACAACCTCTGGTTTTTCTTTTTCTTCGAGCCGATCGATTAAACGGCAAATTCTTTTTGTGAACGTTTCAGGTTTGCCATATATAGAAACATCGGCATAGGCACGGGACAATTTATCAAGATAACAAGGGTCGTTAATACCCATTGCAGTTGCTATGCGGATTTCACCTTGAGTATATTCAGATAGTGGACTTACAGAAACCATTCTATCCAAAACGTGGTCGCTTTGGCCTAGAGCATCTTCTATCAACCAATCAACAATGCCGAAATCAGCAAGGCGCTCAGTGGGTAATAGCAAACCAGATAACCCAGGAGATTCAAGATCAAGGTCAACGAGTAACACCTTTTTGCCTAAATTGGCTAATTTGTAAGCTAACATTGCTAGGGCAGTTGAACGTCCAACACCACCTTTTATGCCAAAAAACACGAGCCTTGCAGTTTTGCTTTCGTTTGCGGCAATAGCCGAATCCCACTCTTGTCCGGTGATTTGTCGATTTAATACTCGAATAACTTTGCCAGTTTTTGTATCAGACCATTGTAGGATTTCTGTGTTTTGAAAGATACTGTCAGGTTCAAAGAAATCATCGCGAAAAACGATATTTTTTCCAAGTTCACTACTGTAAACACCAAGTGCTAATAAAGACTTATCAAGATTCCTAATTGAGCCCTCAGTTCCATTAGCTCTAGGCATATCGATAGCAATTTTAATTCTTCCATGGATGTCACGAATTACCAATGGTTCTATATCCAGAGTTTGAGCTGACAAAATATCAGCCACCATTGGCAATACATCTTTAAAAAAAACTATATTCTTGCTCATTACAATACACCGTCTAATTTGGCTTCATCTAGCATTTTCATCGTTTCAGCGGCTGCTCCCTTCCATATATTTAGCGATAATGGAATATATTGTTGATCATAGTACCTATGATGGACAGACCAATCATTAAATGAATTAATATTTGGAATCAGCGCAAGATATTTAGCACCGCCTCGCCCAGAAACATAAGATGATATTTGAATATTTATGGCAACAAGTTCATTAATGTGTCTTCGTATTCTTGGTTCACCTGATTGTGGTCTTTCTACTGGTGACCCTTCGCTATCAATGGGATAACCAATCCCGATCAACACAGCTTTAAGACAACATTCCGCACAAAATCCATACAACTGCCCAGCATTTGCTTCTCGTTGATTTGATTCCAGTAATTCTGCGTCCACAAAATGCCGCAATGCAGATGCCGAAAAATTAACATTCATTATCATTTCCTCAGGCTAAACGAAGATTCCGCAATCTCGCTGATAAAATCTCCGCTGCATCCCTGACTTTACCGACCTTAGTTTTGTCGGCGATGAAGGCAGCCATGTCGATTAGCAGGGGGCGGGCTTCTAGGAAGTTTGGTATGTCGGTGTTTAGGAAGTCGACCACGACTTGCGGTTCCTTGTCTTGAAGCAATAGTTGTAGTGCGATGATCAGTTTTCCTAGGTAGGTTGGGCCGATTTCGGTGCTGTCGGTGAGATCGCGGGATGCAAATTCTTCGACACTTTTCAATCGGGCTTTGTTGGGAGCCATGCTGGCCATGATTTTTGCATAGTCTTCGACGTGAAACGCCTTGGCGAAGTTTTGGTAATTATCGAGCTTGCTGCTGCCGGTAGTTTCCATGTCCAGCATGCGCAGGTAGAAGCGTTGGATGCCTTTGATGGCGTTCCAGGTGTCAGCTTGCAAACCTTCTGGAATTAACAGGCTGTTGGCTGCTTCCGAGGCTTGTTGGACGATTTCGTCGACAACGGTGACTTGGCCTTTTTGACGAGGGCGTAGGGCGAAGGTGGTTACATCTTCGTCGCCGATATGGGTATAGGCAGTCAGGACCTTTAAGGCAGCGGCGTAACCTGCCATTTGCAAATCGGAGTCGTTAAAAACCGGTTCACCAAGCCTATCTTTCACCTCGTCGTTGAGGTGTAACATTTGCTTGATTTGCGCCTCGACTTCGCGGCGCACGGCAGGCAAGATACGATTTTTGAAATTGCGATTCTCGCCTGAAGGACGCTTACGAAGCATCAGAATCACCGTGCCTTGCACATAACCGCCTTTTTTTAGTTCCGAAGTGGTTTCAGTGGCGATATACCAAGCGCCAACCACCTGCAAACCGGCGGCCCAGAAAATTCCGATCATATCCGACCATACGCCGGTGTCTTGATGGGTGAACATTACGCATTGCATACCGTTATCAGGCATGTGTTGCGCCATGGCTGAATAAGCTTCGACCATGCCGCGCCGAAAATCGTCGCCGCTGCCTTTAATGGCTAACGCCCTACGAGAATCCCAAACCCACTCGTTGAAAGGCGCTGGTGGATTTTTACGTAGCCAGGAGATGAAAAATTCAGTGATTTCCTGATAATGAACGGCATCAGCATAAGGTGGATCAGTTATCCAAAAGTCCGCATTTCTAGATACTTCGTTTGCCGAAACATTCAGAAGCTCAATCTCAATCGATTCTGAAATTGACTCCCGATCACAAACATCCTTGCATCCTTCAAATACTGGCTCCCAATAGCACCAGCTTCGGACACCATAGTTATAAAGTGTATTCAGCGCTTGGTTGGAAAAGGTTTCCACAATTTTTGGCAAACGACCAGGCCCTGGAAACACGTCAACTCTGCATAATTTACTGCCTCGTTGTAATCCGTCAGGAAAAAAACTGAGAATTTTCGCTGTTTTGTCTTGGATGATCCCTGATTTTTCCTTATAAAGTTTGATGCCAAGTAGTTGTCGTGGCATAAATAAGTGGTGCCAAAATGTCCAACCTCGTGTACGAATAGGTTCATCAGTTTTAGCCCCTGGTTCAATGGTCATATCTGAAACAAAACCTTCTTCCTGCCACATTGCTAAATTCTCAGCAACGATTTTTTCGACCTTTTGTTCTCTTTCCAAATCTTCGTTAGATACGCCCGTGAAAAATATTTCTTGGCGAGCTGCATTTATTGACTCTTTAGTTATCCATTGAATGCAATATAAGCGTTCTTGGAAAACATCGTTTGGACTAGGTTTGAAGTCGTCTTTTTCCCAACGTCGTAAACGATTTTGGTTGTTGCCGTCGGCGTTCCGATAATCACCTCGTAGGGTTTTGATTGGAATTTGATATGTTTTACTGTCCAAGCTGTAAACTAAGATTCCATCGCGCACGGTGCCGAGTTCCGCCTGTTGCATGGCGTCAGCGGATACGCCGGTTTCGATTACAATATCAAAGCGTTGCTGCTCCTGGTTTGGAACCAATTTGGCAATGACGTTACGGGTTTTGGAAATCACCCAACTCGGAGCCAAAGGCACCATCCATCCCGTTTCAGGGCAACGTGTTTCTAGACAATAAAAATAGGCTTTGGCTCGATTACCGTGACTGTCATGCTCTATGCCCAGATCAGTGATTTCCTTGTCTACGGCTTCAGCTACTAATCGTTGGGCTTTCTCGATTTCGGAGCGTTTTTCAGGGGATGCACCAATGATGTTTAAGGCTCCCCACGTCAGCATGCAAGCGATGGGATTCAAATCCGATGCATAAACATCACAACCGAGTCGAGCCGCTTCAAATGGGATTGACCCCCCGCCGCTAAAGGTATCACCTACTTTGGGGCGATGACCAAAACGCAGTATGCCGAGTTGCTCGACCAGTTCTTGATGGGAATGGGCGTTAATACCAAGATGCCGATAATGGGCGTTGACTTCAGGCCAAATGGCGGTGAATAATTCGGTTTGATCTAGTTCTTCCGGTCGTTTGCAAACGGCAGCACGCTCTTCATAGCTGGAAAGGGTGCGCAACATCTGCGCGTAGAGCTTGAGTTTCTGGGCTTCATCCACGTCGCTTTGCCAACGAACGGTAATACCTTCTTCGTCAGCATCGAAGGGGGCTGTCCAACTATCTACTTGTGCTTCGGATAAATCAGGATTTTTGATTTTGTAGGAAAAATATTGCCAAGGATCGATTAAATCGAGCGTATTCAGAATGTCCTTTGGCTTGAAGGCATTGTTGGTCAGCGCGCGCTTGGCTAGTCCTTCCAGATCAAATGCCAGCAACTTTTCGTAGATTTCAAGGTCTTTTTCGGCGTCATCGGTGGGTGGCAACAAACAACCCAACACGATCGCCCGCACCAAGATTAACGGTTTGCGGCCTTTCCAATACGACCCCAATGCGGTGAGCGTTTGTCCGGCACCGGCCTTACGTTCCCGTTGCGCTTCAAAGGAAACCTTTTGCGCCGGGAAAACCGATTCAATCAATGCGGGGGTGTTTTGCAGAGCAAAGGGTACTCGTGTTGTCATGCCGTTATCACACAATAATGTCTAAAAATAGTTGAGGCTTATTGATCTCATACCTCGTTGACGCTCTTCAACACATGGTTGATGACCGTTGCCGAGATGCGAAAGTCTGAGTTGTGCAACACTTCAAAAGCTGATCGCGCCGAAGGTATCAAGCCTTGTTTTTTGGCTAGGCCAATGATGGCGGCGGTGCCAATCACGCGTATGCCTTTTTCATTCGCCACTGCACGTCCCGCACGCTCGTCCATAACCAATAACACATGATCGGGATCGGCTAAACCGATGTTAATGCAGTCGGTTTCACCGGCGTCTAGATCAATATCCAATTTTGGCTCGATAGGATGAGGCCAAACCGTTATCCAGTTTTGCGTAAGCGCTTGCTGAATAGCTGACTCCCCATGTGCATTTTTACCCGGCAAAACTTCCTGCCTGACGGTTTCAGGCAAGTACACCTTACCAAACAAGCTTGGCAGCCACTCTAAGCCGCCGACCAGCGCCAAACCAATGAGTGGGCTTGAATCGATGACAACTTTACGCTCCATGGGCGATCAAGCTTGGCTGAGCCATTCGTCCAAGGTATCCAAATCCTGTTGAACTTCCTCTGCAGTCTGGTCGACCACTGGGATACCTAACCGAGAGACGTGGGCGATAAAATCAGCCAGTGGCATGTCGGCCAATTTTGCGGATCGTGCAATCGATAAATTGCCATCCTTAAATAAAGCCGTTGCCATAGCTTTGCGTACACCGGGCATACCGATGATTTTGGCGGATTTTAGGCCTACCATCACCGCATCCGGCTCATTACGATTCATGACTAACACCATGTCTTCGTGCGCCATCCTGAGCGCCTCACTGGGGTTGTTTTTTAAACCGCTAACATTGACCGTTTTCATGGGAAAATCTCATAGGAAGATTGCATGGCTAAATTATAGGCCCAATTGAAAACTAGACCTAATGGAGTTTTAGTAAGCCGTGCCTACTGAATTGGTAGGCAACGAGGAAGGGTTATTCCAGATCGAAAAGACTAAACGTACTGGGCAATGAGTCTTTTTCTGAGCTGAGCGTCTTTGCTTTTTTATCCGTGGGTTTGAATAATTCGTGTTGTGCAACATCACCGAGCGCATGCCGTAAAGCAAGCCGCCAGCCTTTATTGCCGTCGTTAATGCCGCCAGTCGTCATCGCGGTCATGCCGAATAACCACCAGCGCTCTTCCGGGCGCAGAGCCAGCCAGTTACGCACAGCGATGGGGATATGATCGAATTCCATACCTTCAACCGCCCAGGCCAGTACACAAAGTTCTTTGCCTAATAAACGATCAACGACATTAGGCCCGACTTTCCAGGCAGAGGTTTTGAGGTTGCGCTCTTTTAAGCGCGCATTGAAGGCACGTTGTACCTCGCCGCGAATGGCCGTCCAACGCGGACGCTCCAATATGACACGCACGATTTCGCTTTGGGTTTGATCGTGAACCTGCATGCCAAGATTTTCCACAATAGTGACGCTCGTTGTGCTCGTGCGCGGAATCTCGACCACAAAGTGATGTGGATTGCTCGTTGCCGGGACGCCAAAGCCTAATGTTGGATTTACAGTGGTTTGAGCTGGGTCTTTCTTGTGCCCTTGAGGGTATTTACGTGTTGCCATTAGCTATCTTGGATCACATCACCCGGTTTAAGTTGCAATCCGCTTATTTCGGCAAACTCCTTTAAAGCAAATCCATCGCCAAATTCGATGCCACCGACGATGTCGACACTGACTTGAGCTTGGTCGTCGTTAAGCACTTTACGCAAACTATTCACGGTGTCTTCGATCATTTGGGCGGTAATTTTTCGCTCGTGGAAGCGGATTTGTACGGTATTTTCACCTTCGCCAATTTGAATGCGCACGCCTTTGAGCAAGGTGGTATTTCGATCTCGGAAGCGGTTGATTACGCCAAAGACCTTTTCAGTGTTGTCGAGATTGACCCGTTTGGTTTCCGGTAATTTGGCGGGCTTGGTGTCGTCGATTTGTACGCGTTTATCGCCACTGGCTGGGATACTGAATTCGGCATTTTTGGTGGCTTCACCCGATTTTGCAAAAACTAATAAGCGATAAGCTTCGTTACCGATCTCGAATGGCGATTCGTAACGAGTACCTTCTTTTGGGTTGCTGCCATTCAAGGTGTAGTACAGTTCGGCGGCGGGTACACATTTAAGCTCGATGCGGCGTTTGTCGGCGACAACATGCAGTTGATGGCGGATTTGTAAATCGGCCAACCAGCATTTAGGTTCGCCAATTTCATGCTGGCCTTCACTATCCACTGCCAAGAAGTACAAGGTGGCGGCTTGGGTGGTGAAATTATCCAAATCATCGACCACGGGATCAGTCGCAGAAACATTGGGATTGCTGGAATAGTGGACTACAGGGCTTGCACCGCTATTGCGTGGCGTCAAACTGAGCATGGACTCGCCAGTTTCCTTGTTCGTGCCTTGAGGGGTAATGTTGAGCGTGGTTTTTTCCTTGGGGAACGGCCCTTTTTCAATATAGCTGTCTTCACCTTGGCGCCAACGACCTTGCTTAAGCGCTTCGGCCTTCAACATATCCATGCCCGCAGTGCCCGGCATCCAAGGCCATTCGGGGTTATTTTTAGCCCGCATCAACACGTCTTTCCAAGGTGTGCGACGGTCACGTTCCGGCCAAAGGTAGACTTCGGCTTGCGCGAGATAGTTGTTGATGTCGTTTTTGACATCCAAGGCCAGCTTGTAATTCGCACGAGGGCTGGCTAACAACTCTTCGATTTGCTTTTCCGCCGATTGATCGCCGGTACCGACTTTGAGACCATTGTCTATGGTTACCATTAACAGAACTTCTTCTCCGGTCATCTCGTCAACACCGGGGAAATACAAGCGGTTGTAAGCAGCAGACAAGGCTTTCATAAAGCGCTGCTCACTGTCCTCTTGCCGTTCACGGGCTTCTTCAAACAGGCTATCGCCGTCTCTCAAATGTTTAACGATTTGCTCGATGGCATACAACTCACGCAAACGCTCTTCAACGACATCGGCAAAATGACTGTCTTGCCCGGAAAGCACCAACAGATTATTTTTTTCCTGTTGGAACATGAAAAAATTGTTGAGCTGTTGTGGTGGTAATTTGCCGTCCGGCCTAACCACAATCAGCACTCTAGGGCCGGTCAGACGGATTTCGTCCAGCATTGGCAGGACTTTGAGTTCTTGATACGCGGCTTTTGAAACCGGTTGCAGGATGCCGTTTAGGTGGTTGATTAAGGCTTGATCAATTTTAGGCTGGGGGATGTCTCTCGCATTACGTTCGATTTTGCGAGAAAGATTTTCAGTGTCTTTAATGAAATAGCGTTGCTCTTCACGGTGCAGATACCATGCAT
>CAIUWU010000270.1 GCA_903902945.1 uncultured Pseudomonadota bacterium | reverse complement strand
TTTGAATTCCAGGCTGTATTTGGGTCTATTGTGTTTTTTGTTGTTACTCATGGTCACCTCTGATAGCAGTATAAATTCTGCCTTTAGAAGTGTCCGGGATTATTAGACCATTTCAACTGCGCCCAACCCAGCGGCAGGATGGCTTGCAACGCATCCACCCTGCCAGTTAGTTGACCGCTAGCTTTGCAAAAGCCGCTTATTTGCCAGCAGCCCCATACAAGGCATAGGCTCCAAAGCGCATTTGATGGGCTCTGCCCAGTTTTTCTTTGGTAAAGTCGATCGCAAACTGTTGTTTCAGCTCGCTGCCGTCCCAGCTGTAGGCTTTGAAAAATTGCTCGTTATCGGCAGCTTTTTTATCCCAGTTAGCCAGTAACGACGAGGTGTAATACAGGCGTTTGCCATCCCAACTCGAAGAGACCATATTGACCTGGGCGCCGATTTTTTGCTCAAACACCTGCTTGGGCTGGAATGGATCGCTGATGTCAAAGGCACGGGTTTTACCGTCCATGAAGGTATTGACCCACAGGGTTTTGTCATCGCTGGCAATCGAAATATCCACCGGCAACGGCACTTTGCTCGGCTCACCAATATCGGCTACCGCTTTGGCTTGCCATTCGCCTTGGGCATCTTCATAAATCAGCCAGATTTTTGAAGTCAGCGCGGTACTGGTAAAACAGTAATTGTGCGCTTCGTTCCAGGCACAGCGAATTTCCAGCGGCGCACCCGGCACATCAAAGATTTTTTTCGGCTGCCGGGTGTGCAGGTCCCATTGCACCACGGTATTACCAAAGCGTTTCATCGCTTCCGGATCATTGAGCATTTTGCCGAAGTCCATCATGTAGTTGGACCAGCCGGTAAACGATGAAGTCAGCATCAGACTTTTACGCGGCAAAGCCCGGACATCGTAGTTATAGCCATCGGCATAATTACCGCTCTTGATAGCGCCCTGCAAATTACTGTCGGTCGGTAACCAGTAAGTGGCGATGTAGTCACCGGCATTGCTGTATTCCACAATCGCGGTACGGCCACCGTGATCTTTATTATTGGATAAACCGGTAATCAGCATCCGGCCCGGCAACGCATACAAACTGTGCGGTCCAACCACACCACCGCTTTTGGCAACAAAATCAGTAATGGTTTTAGTCAGCTTGGGCTTAGCAGGATCAGTAGCGACATCGAACACAAAAATTTTGCTGCTATCCAGTCCGCCCGCCCATAAAAAGCGCCGGTCATCGGTAAAATCGGAATGATGGGCTTCATTACGACCACCTACCGACAGGCTGTTGATCACTTTGCCATAGTTAGCGGCCTTGGGATTAACCGCAATCGTGACTAATTTGTCCTGCTCATCCCCCACCCCTTCGGCCCCCAGAGTCCAGACATAAACAAAATCTTCCTGACCGGTAATTTTGGCCATATACGGCGAAGCACAGGTTTCATCGGCTAGCGGCGTCAGACTGACCGAACTCAGCAATAAGCCGGCCACCAATCCGCCGAAGCGGTGTTGCTTGTTGATACTCATAGTTTTCCCCCGAGAGTAGTTAATGGGCGATCAGCCGATCGCGGTTTTCGGACTGATCATGCCAGTCACTTCTTCAATACGATTGGCCGGAAAACCGCCCTGTTCAGCGTGCTGGCGAATCGATTGTTCACTGTCGGCCAGATACACGCAATAGACTTTGTCTGCGGTGACGTAGCTTTCCAGCCATTCAATCTGCGGCCCCATATCGCGCAATACTGCGCAGGACTTTTGTGAAACGGCCTGCAACTGTTCTGCGCTCAACTGACCGGCGCCGGGTATCTCACGTTCGATAATAAATTTACGCATAAAAGTTCCTGAATAGAATCAACACTAGATTTAAGGCTGCCGGAAATAATCACCCAGCAACTGATCACAACAATCGATTAATGGCTGTAGAGAATGCTCAACTTTCATTCTCAGCAAAGCCCCTTGCCAGGCATTGAACATAGCATCGGCCATGCTGGCGGCGCTGCGATCGCTTCTCACCACACCCTGCTGCTGACCGCGCAACAAGGCGCTGGCCTGCAAATCACAATAGCGTTTGACCGTCGTTTGCAAGGCTTCCCGACACAACGAACTGGTATCACCAATCTCGCCCATCAGATTACCAAGCAGACAGCCCCCCTTAAAACCATGACGCTCCACTTCGAGTATCAGTTCCTGATAATACAGTTGCAAAGCTTGCAGGCCGTTTAACTGCGGATTTTGCAAATGCCCGGACAGGCGCGCAATAAAAGGCTCGATGTAATGGACGATGGCTGCTGCGGCAAACTGTTCCTTACTGTCGAAATAGGTATAAAACGAACCCTTGGGAATCTGCACCGTCTCCAGAATTTCCTTGAGCCCGCTGCCGTGATAGCCCTTTTCCATCAGCAGCGCGACGCCCTGATCCAGCAGCCGTTGTTTTTTGGTGGGTTTGACGGGGATATATGACATGGCGGCGGATTATCCGACCGGTCGTCTGGTTTGTAAAGCAAAAATTAGTTTTTTCTAATATTCCATGATTGTTATGCTACGCGAATTATTTAAAGTCGGTCGTAAGGCAGACGGCGCAGTGGCGATATAGCAAGGGCTTGCTGGATTCCTTCGCTATACGGGCATGACGGAACCCGAACTTCAGCACAATTAGACTGAATAGTTGGCAAAAAAAACCGGGCGCCGTTTTTCACGGCCACCCGGTTTTCTAAAATAAGGCGATTATCTGAATCAGAGCGAATGACGGACAGCTTTGCCAGCCTGAGTCCACAGCGCTTTTGCCAGCTCGCGCACTACCGTAATGGCAATCCCATACAACACGGTAACGCTAAAATAGGCCGGAAAATAAGTAGCCAGATTATCAGCATAATGCGCCCAGGATTTATTGCTTACCTGTTCGGCCAGCCAGAAAAAACTGCCATTGGAAATCAGAAACGCCAGCGAAGTGGCGGTTGCCAGTACCAGCAATTGTTTCAGGCCATTCGCGGCTGACAGCAGCGGCAACCGCCGGCAATAGCCACCTGCCAGCCACATGACGGCATAGCCAACCAGCAAAAAGCCATACGCAGGCGAGATGCAAAAATCGCTGACAGCAAACTGGCTAATGGCGAAATAGTCGATCATAACGGCTTCGGCAACCAGTGCCGCCAACAGGTAACGACCACCTAGCCACAGACCGGCGCCAAAAAAGACCGCCAGTGAAGCATCCGGTAAATCAACTGCGCTACCAAAATGCCCGAACCGGGTCGCGGCCATTAAAGCCATCAACAGCACAACGCCGGGTCTGACAGCCAAAGAGTGTTTCAAGATCATGAGAATTGCTCCACTATCTCAGTTGTTGTAATGAATGGAAAAGAAAAAGTTCCGATCCGCCATATTGTAATTGCTAACGGTCTGGTAGTGCTTGTCTAAAACGTTATTGGGCTTACCGCCAGCCAGACACAGGTGACAGACCGAATGAAAATCATCAGAAATCGACACTAGCACCAAGTCTCCAGGTACGCATTATGTCGACAGGATACAAGCCTAAATTTGTCAACATCCCAGTACTGTAATTGGTTCCTAATGCAGCCAAATCATTTCTATGCTCAAACAGGTTATTGATAGACCCAAATAATGAATAGTTTTTGTACTTGTAATTAACGATGAAGTTTGTCGACTGGTACTGGGTTTGTTTATAGCCAGCATCATTCAGGTAATTTGCAATCGCATAGCTAGCGGATCGATAAGACTGATTCAGAGTCAGCCGCAAATCTTTGTATGGTTCATAGGTCAGATTAGCTGAAATGACGCTTTTAGGGACGCCTGGCAACAGTTTACCGTTGGCAGCATCATATGAACTGAACTGATCAATTCTGGCTTTGGTATAGGTGTATATAACAGATCCGGTCAGCTGCTCAGTCAAAGTAAAAAAATCCTGAATTTCAAAACCGTATTTATGCGATTTATCGATGTTGGTATTTGTCCATGAAATAGGGTTATAAACGATTTCATCTGATAAATTCGATCTGAACGCAGTGATTTTTAACTTATTTCGCTTTAACTCATGATTCAAACCTATATTCAAAGTTCTAACCTTAGCAGGCTTAATGAACCCATTGAATTGCTGACCAACAAACTGATAGGTGCTTGGATCATAAATAGCCGTGAAAAAACGGTCTATATCAGGCGCCTGAAAACTATTATTGAAATTAGAAAAAACACTCAACGAGTCCAGCACCTTGTAATTCAAGCCAAAGTCCCATGCATCTAAATTAGTGTTACTGGACAAAACGGCGGCACCGACAGGCCTGTAGCTGTAATCAACAAACTCTTCCCGACCACCAGCACTCAGTGTCAATCTACCTCCCAGCCATTCTGGCTTATATTCAGTATTGACGTAGACTGCCTTATTGTTCTTTCTGGTATTGTTCTCCAGAGAGGAAACCAGCCCCCAATAATACTGGGTAGGATTACTTCTCTTGCCATCAAAATCCCAGTAACCTAACACCAAACTGTACTGTTTATCTTCATAAGTCAGATTAAAGTCATTGGACTGATAGTAATAATCGTATCCAAAACCACTCATTACATAACTGGATACCTTATCTTCAATGTAATGATTGGCCTTAAACTTCAGCACATCATTAAATCTATATTCCGAACCCATTTTGTATTGTCGTGAATCCAGTCTTTGTCTTAAGTAGGGGCGACTGTTAGTTGTCGGATCAACAGAAAACTGCTCGGGAGAAAGATAACTTACGTACGCTACATTATTAAAAGAATTGGTGAAATCAAAACTAAAATCCAGATCCTCTCTGGGTTTCAGTTTCATTTTGCCATTCTGCGTATTTGAGGAAAATCCATTACTAGAGCCAGATGAATCCCGTTGCATATAACCGTCACTGGCATTCCGGTCAGCAATCGCCGACAGCTCTATATAATTTTGGTTCAGACCTGCACTCAGAGTTTCATTATTACTACCGTAATTTCCACCTGATCCAGACACGCTAAAACCGGTTCTGGTTTTAGTATGGATTTGAATCGAACCACCGGTCGCCCCATCACCGTTAATTACCGAACCACTGCCTTTGGTAATCTCAATACGATCAATATTTTTTAGCGGAATGGCGCCGATCAATTGTGATGCCTGGTCAACATTATTCAGCCGCTGGCCATCTACCAAAATCACCACATTCTGGTTGCCGGCTTCCAGGCCATATCCACGTAAATCGATCAATGGGGTTACCGTGTTACCGTAGCCGGATGAAATATTCAGCGAAGTTTTTTGTGCCAGAAAGTCATAAAGACTGGTCAACCCGGAATCTTTGATTTCATCGGCAGTATGGACTTCTGATGAATAGGTAGCTTCGGTATCGTTTCTGGTAAAGCGATTAGCCGTTACGAATACTTCATCAAAAGTTTTGTCGTCAGTTTCGGCCTGAACCGGACAGGATAAGGCAATGCCAAGCGCCGTCAGCGCCAGACCGGGATAAATAGTTTGCATGATGTCCTCTGCGCCCACCGCGCATACGGGTAAAAAAAATGACAGAGGAAAGCAATACAAGAAAACAAAAAGAGGCGGGCTCTGATGATTCTATCCACAGCCCTCCGCTGTCTCGAATACTCTTCCGGCCAGTCTCCGGGCTTATAAGTGGTTTGCACCTGAACTACGACCTTCCCATGCAAAACGCACAGTGGCATTAACGCAGCTCTTTACTTATCTACCGTTGCGGGGGCAGCGTTGGCATTAGACTTAAACGTCAAGTCCGCACCAACTTCCTGTTTAAGCCGGGATTTTCGAACATCCCGGGCACCTGGAAGAGCGGCTATTCTAGGGGTTGAATCAATATCAGGCAAGATAAAAGCTCCCGGAGCTCGGCATCAGTCTGATACAGTAGCCGCCTCAGACTTGTTCCAACCACCGTTTTTCATGGCTTCCGAGATTAAAATCACACCGCTTGATCAACAGCTAAAACCCCAGCTTCAGGCCAGAATCGATGGCAAAACCAAACCACCGGGAGCGCTGGGCAAACTGGAATCACTGGCATTACAGATCGGACTGGTACAACAAACACTCGAACCGCTGCTGCACAAGCCGGCGATTCTGGTGTTTGCCGGCGATCACGGCATCTGTCAGGAAGCCGTCAGTCCGTACCCGCAAGCCGTTACCTATCAAATGCTGCTGAATTTTCTGGCTGGTGGTGCGGCGATTAATGTTTTCGCTAGTCAAAACGGACTGACACTGAACATCATCGATGCCGGCGTCAATGCCGACTTGGCCGGCTCAGCGTTGCTGACCGATGCCAAAATTGCCAAAGGCACCGCCAATTTCCTGCATGGCCCGGCCATGACAGGCCCGCAATGCCAAAGCGCCCTCCAACGCGGCCGCCAGCTGGCGCAGCAGCAAGTACAGGCCGGCAGCAACATCATCGGCTTTGGCGAAATGGGTATCGGCAACACCACCAGCGCCAGCGCCATCATGAGCAGTCTCTGTCAGTTGCCGGTCGCCGACTGTACCGGCCGAGGCACCGGACTGGATGACGCCGGACTATTACATAAACAGGCGGTTATAACTCAAGCACTCAAATTACATAGTGCCGCGCTTGGCAAACCACTGGAAACGCTGCGCTGTTTGGGCGGATTTGAAATCGCCATGATGGTGGGAGCCATGCTAGGCAGCGCCGAACAGGGCGCATTGCTGCTGATTGATGGCTTCATCAGCAGTAGTGCACTGCTGGTTGCCTCACAGCTGCAGCCGGCCATCCTCGATTACTGCATTTTCAGTCATTGCTCGGCAGAAGCCGCCCACCAGCGTTTATTAACTTTTCTCAATGCCCAGCCCTTACTGAATCTGGACATGCGTCTCGGCGAAGGCACCGGCGCGGCGCTGGCTTATCCAATCGTGCAGGCAGCAGTGAACTTTCTGAACCAGATGGCCTCGTTTGAGAGCGCCAGCGTCAGCCAGCGAGCAGACTAATGCACCAGCAACTGCGCTTATTGTTTACCGCACTGTGTTTCTTCACCCGCCTGCCGCTGATCCGCTGGGCGGGGAACAGCGAACAGGATCTCAATCATTCGGTACGCTATTTTCCGCTGGTCGGTCTGATCGTCGGCAGCATCGCCGCCCTCAGCTGGTGGCTGTCTGCACAGCTGTTACCGCATCCGGTCGCGATCATCATCAGCATGATCAGCACTATTCTGGTCACCGGCGGGTTTCATGAAGATGGACTGGCCGACTGCTGTGATGGTTTGGGTGGCGGCTGGAGCCAGCAACAAATCCTGACCATCATGAAAGACTCGCGCATCGGCAGTTACGGCAGTCTGGCGCTGATCATGGCCTTATTGCTGAAATTTGTATCATTACAGGCCATAGCACCAACCCTGCTGCCGCTGATTCTGATCACGGCTCACGGCCTTAGCCGCCTGGTATCGGTGCTGCTGATTGCCAACTTGTCTTATGTCAAGGAAACCGGCAAAGCCAAACCCCTGGCACAACACATCAGTCCGGGCGAACTGCTGATTGCCGCCGCTTCCGGACTATTACCGCTGACGCTGCTGCCCTTCCCGCTGCTGGCTGCACTGATTCCGGTGCTTCTGGGCTGGCTATATTTTCAGCGTCTGTTGCACAAACAAATAGGCGGCTATACCGGCGACTGTCTGGGCGCGATGCAGCAAATTGCCGAACTGTGTTTTTATCTGGGCATCCTGGCATGCGGCTCTGTTTAGTGCGTCACACCCGTCCGGCGCTGAATCCGGGAATCTGTTACGGCCAGAGCGACATTGCGGTCAACCCGGACAGCTTTGAACAGGAACTGGCAATCCTGACCGACAAGCTAAAAACCCTGACAGCCGATCAAATTATCAGCAGCCCGTTGCAACGCTGCAGCCTCTTGGCCCGGCGGCTAAGCGCGACATCTGGCTATTACAGCGATCCGCGCCTGATGGAACTGAATTTTGGTGCCTGGGAAATGCAGGCCTGGGAAGCTATTCCGCGCAGTGAGCTGGATCTCTGGAGCCAGCACTACCTCGACAGCGCACCGCCGCAAGGCGAAAGCTTCCGGCAACTGGCGGCACGGGTCAGCGCTGCGGTGCAACAGTTGGTCAGCGATTATCCGGATCAGACTGTGTTGATGATCACCCACGCCGGCGTGATCCGCGCCATTCTCAGTCAGACACTCAATCTGCCACTGAACGAAACCTTTAAATTCCAGCTCGACTATGGCGGCATTAGCCAGATCCAGCTGGATGCTGCCGGCCATAGTGTGGCTTATATCAACCGCTAACCATGAACAGTTACAACGACCAAGACAAAGCTGCGATTTATCGGGTGATCGCCGAACGACGCGACATGCGGCATTTTTTATCCACCCCGATCAGCAACGAGATACTGCGACGCCTGCTGGAAGCCGCTCATCAGGCCCCCAGCGTCGGCTTGATGCAGCCGTGGCGATTCATTCGGATTAGCCAAACCGCCCTCCGCCAGCAGATTCACCAACTGGTCGAACAGGAACGTATCGCTACTGCCAACGCCTTGGCCGAACGTGAACAGGAGTTTATGCGTCTGAAAGTGGAAGGGATTCGGGAGTGCGCTGAATTATGGGTAGTGTCGCTGATGAATCAGCGCGATCAGCACATTTTTGGCCGCCGCACGCTTCCCGAGATGGATCTGGCTTCAGCGGCCTGCGCGATTCAGAACCTGTGGCTAGCAGCCCGTGCCGAAGGCATTGGCGTTGGCTGGGTATCATTATTTGATCCGCAGCAACTGGCAGAATTACTCAAGATTCCTGCGGATGCCAAGCCGGTTGCGATTCTGTGTATCGGTTATGTCGAAGCATTTTATGACGCACCGATGCTGGAACAGGAAGGCTGGGCACAACGCCAGCCGCTGGATCAGCTGATCGCGGAAGATGGCTGGGATTTTGCCTAACCCACTGAATTCAAATTGCTTTTACCGCATGAGTATCCAGATTACTTTTCTCAGGCCACCACGAGACCGCTAGGCCGTGGCGATTCAGTGACGGCGTTTGCTGGATTGGGTCATTGCACTGGCAATGGCAGC
Source organism: uncultured Pseudomonadota bacterium (assembly GCA_903902945.1). Taxonomy (GTDB): domain Bacteria; phylum Pseudomonadota; class Gammaproteobacteria; order Methylococcales; family Methylomonadaceae; genus Methylomonas. Next base: position 409 of record CAIUWU010000270.1, on the reverse strand, counting down.
TTCGATTAAAACCCGATGTTGGCTGCAATTAAATTGGCCATTCAAGTGAAGTTGCCTGAATTGAAACCGTCGTTTCGGCAGGGACCACCTGAATTAAAGTCGTCATCCCGGCAGGGGTCGCCGGGATCCAGGGCGCAGGATGCTTCGGAGTTTGCTGTTTTTGGTATTGGTTGCTTGGTTTTTAGGCTTTTGGTGGGTGAACGGCTTGGTGGTTTTGTGCGCTGCGCGCGGTGTTTGATGCCGGTTCGCGCACCGGCGGGCGAGGTACTTTCTTTGTTCGGCCAAAGAAAGTACCCAAAGAAATGCCGCCCCGATGCCGCTGACTTCCTGCGCTGCCAGGCCTGAGCCCGGGGCTGGCAGAAGGGTCTTCCTGACCCTCTGCCCGCCAGCGGCATCCCTGCCGCTGCCC
>CAIUWU010000269.1 GCA_903902945.1 uncultured Pseudomonadota bacterium | reverse complement strand
CGCTGTTGCCGGTGCTAAGCTTCGAAACCCCTGCGCAGGTGATCGCCATGAGCAACGATTGTGACTATGGGTTAAACGGCAGTATCTGGAGCCGGGATATCAACAAGGCGCGGCAGATAGCCGCCCAGCTGCAACTGGGTAACTGGGCTATCAATGATGTGATCAAGAACGGTGGTCACGCCGGGTTACCGTTTGGCGGCGTCAAAAAAAGCGGCTTTGGCCGCTACCGGGGCGGCGAAGGTCTGCGGCAGTTTACCTATACGGTTTCCGGTCTGACCAACCGCAGTCGCTTAAGTACGGAACCCAACTGGTTTCCTTACAATCAGCAGCGATACCATTTGTTTAAAAGCTATATCGATTTTGTCTACGGGCCAGGCAATTTCTTACAACGTATCAGCCGCAACTGGCGGGCAATTCTGGCCTTTCGTCAGTATGCGATGCCGGATCTGCGACAAAACTGGCACAATTTCCTACAACTGCTACCCTGGAAGCGAGATTACTAATATGCAAAACCAACACGTTATTGTTATCGGCGCCGGTCTCGGTGGTCTTTCGGCAGCGATCTCACTGGCTGCGGAAGGCTTTAGTGTGGAATTGATCGAAAAAAACGACAAAGTCGGCGGCAAGCTGAATATTGTCACTCAGGACGGTTTTACTTTTGACCTGGGGCCGTCGATTCTGACCATGCCGCATATTTTCGAGGCCTTGTTTACCCGGGTCGGCAAGAACATGGCCGATTATGTCGATATCCAGACCGTCACCCCACACTGGCGCAATTTCTTTGAAGACGGCACTCATGTCGATTTAACCCCCGATCCGGAAGCCCAGCGCCGCGAACTCGACAAACTGGGACCGCATGCCGCAGACGAGTTTGAACGCTTCCTGGCCTACGCCAAGCAAATTTCCGATGCGGTGGAGCACGGCTATTTTGCCAAAGGTCTGGACAGCTTCTGGGAACTGATCCGCTTTTACGGCATCAAACAAAGCCTACTGAAATTTGATGTGTTTCGCAGCATGGATCAGGGCGTCAGACGCTTTATTTCCAATCCCAAACTGGTCGATATTCTTAACTACTTCATCAAATATGTCGGCGCTTCCCCTTATGATGCACCGGCACTAATGAATCTGCTGCCGCATATTCAGTACCAATATGGTTTGTGGTATGTCAAAGGCGGTATGTACGGGATTGCCCAGGCGCTGGAAAAACTGGCACTGGAACTGGGCGTGACTATTCGCCTGAATAGTGAAATCGTCGAAATCAGCCGCGAAAACCGCAAGGCTACCGGTGTACGGCTGGCTGACGGCACCCAGCTGGCAGCCGATATTATCGTTTCCAACATGGAAGTTATCCCGGCAATGCAGCAACTGCTGAACAGTCCGGCCAGCGAATTAAAGAAAATGCAGCGTTTTGAACCCAGCTGTTCCGGTTTGGTACTGCATCTGGGTGTCAATCGCCGCTATCCGCAACTGGCGCACCATAATTTCTTTTACTCGGCGCATCCTCAACACCATTTCAACGCCGTGTTTCATGATCACACCCTGTCCGAAGATCCGACCATTTATCTGGTGGCGCCGGTCAACTCCGATCCCAGTCAGGCGCCGGAAGGCTGCGACATTATCAAAGTGTTGCCGCACATTCCGCATCTCGACCCCGACAAACCGCTCAGCGCCGAAGACTATCTGACGTTGCGCGAACGCGTTCTGGATAAACTGGAACGCATGGGTCTGACCGATCTGCGTAAACACATTGTTACCGAAGACTACTGGACGCCGCTGGATATTCAGCGCCGCTATTATTCCAATCTGGGCTCGATTTATGGTGTGGTGGCCGACCGGAAAAAGAATCTGGGCTTCAAAGCGCCGCAGCGCAGCAGCGAGCTGTCCAATCTGTATTTCGTCGGCGGTAGCGTCAACCCCGGCGGCGGCATGCCGATGGTGACGCTCTCCGGCCAGCTGGTCAGGGACAAAATTCTGGCGGATCTGGCCGAACAATAAGCCGGTTGCTAATCAGAACGGGGTAACTCAAGTTACCCCAGCCCCTCCTTAACCGTGATTTTCATCGCCTGCCTGGCTGGCCAGTAAGCTGCCAGCAGCGCAAGCATCAACATAATCAGCAACCATGCGGCGCTGGCCTGGTAATCAAACTGATAATCCAGACGTATCGACAGCATGGTGAGTCCCAGCTGATCGGCCAGCGGTTCGGCTATCCAAACAGCCAGCGGTACCGTCAGCAGCCAAGCCATCAGGCCGTGTAACAACCCTTCCATCATCACCAGCCTGAATAGGGTGCCGCTGGCAGCACCGATCGCCCGCAACACGGCGATCTCGCGTTTTCTTTGCATGACACTGATCGCCAGGGTTCCCGACAAACCAATCGCCCCCACCGCCACTACCATAGATGCCAGCCCCATCAGCGTGGCAATCACCGAGCGAAACTGGTTACGGGCAAACTGGCGCTGTTCCAGTCTGGCCTGCGTGGTGTAGACGTCCAGTTTGATCTGCTGCTGGTCAAAGTCTTGGGTCAGAGTTTGCAACAGCTCAGCCTCCTGCTCGCGATTGCTGATCCCCGGCACTGACAGCAGCGCAAACGTCGCCAGCCCGCTACGCCGAGTGATGCCGTTCACCGTTTCCAGCGGCGCATAGACCGGTTCGACCATAAAATTATTTCCCGCCAACCAGCGATAGGTACCGATCACTTGCCAGACCTCAGACTGACTGCCGATTTGCATGGTCACGCTATCACCGGGTTGCAGCTGATTTAATGCTGCAGTATCGGCACTGATCACCAGATGGCGCTGGCCCCGGTCAGCGTCTTCGAACCAGCGGCCCTGTTCGATTCTGGGCTGATACATCACCCCCGCTGCCGGCACTGCCAGCAGTTGAGCCCCCAGACTGCCCTGCTGACGCAGGGCGGCCCCCTTGTTTGACAACAGCATCGGCAAACGCTGCCAGAACTCGGTCTGCGACTCACCCGGCAAGCGGGTGATAATCTGCCGCAACTGCTCTACCGACTGATCGGCACTGAAGCCCAGCCGCAAGTTATAACGGCTGCGGGCCATTTCGTTATCCAGGGTCAAATTCAAAGACGCCACCAGCGTCATTAACACCAGAAACATCAGCCCGGCAATCAGCAATACCATTTGAGTCAACAGCAAGCGGCCTTTACGACGAAACAGATTCCCCAGCGCTGCTGCGTAAAGCGTCGGCAGACAACGGGCACCGAAACGCTCTAGCCATCTGTCAAAACGACTGCTGCCAAAGTCGGCGCCCAGTCCGTAGCTGGCAATCGCTTCGCGCACCGTCAAGGTGGCACCGCGCACTATCGGCCAGCTGGCGGCCAGCAACGGCACCAGTAAACCACCGACCAGCATAATCAACAGCGCCTGCGGGGCATAATCAAAACCACCGCAATCAATATTGAACAAAGCTAACAAGCGGCAGGCGCTGAAATGCGCCAGCGCCAGACTGGGCAGCACTGCCAGCAGGATGGCCAGCAGGGCCACTACCAGCACTTCAACATAATACAATCGGGCAATCGTCCATAACGAAGCGCCCAGCGCTTTCATCACGCCAATCTGATCGCTCTGCTGATTGATATGAGCACTGACACTATTAACGATCAATACCGAAGCCAGCAGCAATGACACCAGCGCCAGCCACTGCAATACCTGATCGATACCAGCCACAAACGGCCTGCCCCAGTGGCGTTGCGGATCTTGCAGCAAACTAACATTGACATCAATTCCGCGACTGGCCAGCAGTGTCTTGATTTGCTGCGCCACCCCCCGGGCTTGCTCGACGCTATAGGGCGCTTTGATCTGAACCAGCAACTGGCGAAAACTACCCGGTTTCAGTTTAAAGTCCTGCAATGCGGCGCTATCGATAAAAAAATGTGCCTGACCACCAAATTTGGGGGGCTTGATAAACGGATGGCGAACAATACCGCTGATCATTAATGGTAAGACACCTTGATCATAATTCAGTTCGACACGGTCACCCGGCATTAAACCGGTCTGCTGCGCTGACAAATACTCTATCGCCACCTCGGCCGCTTGCGGCCAGTGGCCGCTTTGCAAGGTGGTTTTGTCAAACTGCTGCTGGGGCGGCGCAGTTCTGAATATCAGGGTCGCAGTCTGCCAGTCAGTGCCATCAGCAGCACGAAACCGCACCGTCAGCGGCGTTAGCGTATCGATTCCCGCCACACCCTCCAAGGCACTCAGGGTTTGCAGTAATTGTGCATCGGCATCTTGTCTCAGAATCAGGCTGATGTGCGAGGGTTCTGACAACTGATGGGCTCTGTCCATTTTGGCCAGTTGCAAGGCAATCATGCCGAACAGTGTACCGACGCAGAATACCCCGGCGGCGATACTGGCAATTGCCAGTAGGGTCCGGGATTTAGCCAGCCACAAATCAGCCCAGACTTTATACCAGAGGGTGTTCAAGGCAGTTACTCCCCGGCAGAATCGGCATGAATCCGGCCACAGCGGATTTCCAGCTTACGACTGGCGGCATCGGCCAGCACTTCATTGTGGGTTACCATCACCAAGGTCTTGCCCTGATCACGCAAATGCACAAATAAGTCAAATACCGCATCGGCAGTTGCCGCATCCAGATTACCGGTCGGTTCATCGGCGACGATCAGTGGCGGATCATTCGCCAATGCCCGGGCAATTGCCACCCGCTGTTGTTGTCCGCCTGACACCTGACTGGGCAGCCGGTCTGCCAGATCGGCCAACCCTACCCGTTCCAATAACGCCATCGCCCGTTCCCGGCGCTGGGCTTTGCTGAGCCGGCCAAGAAAATCCATCGGCAAAATCAGATTCTGTAACAGACTCAAGGCTGGCAGCAGCTGAAAAAATTGAAACACGATACCCAGATTCTGCGCACGCCAAGCGCTGAGTTGTTCGCTGTTCAGGGTCTGCAAGGCTGTGCCATTCACCCAGACTTCACCGCGGCTGGGATAATCGATGCCAGTCAGTAAATTCAGCAAGGTGGATTTACCGTTTCCGGAAGGGCCGACGATGGCCAGAAACTCACCGGTTTCAACCCGCAGATTGATGTCATGTAATACGGTTTGCAGACCAGAAGCCTGCGGGTAGTCTTTGTAGACCTGATTTAATTGAATGATGCTAGACATAAAGCAGAACAGAAAGCCGGAAAGCGGCCGCACATGGTAACCCGTAACCGGCAGTCATCGCTATGCTTGCAGCCGGTTCAGAGAATCGCCAGACGATAACCGACGCCGATTTCGGTTAACAGATATTTGGGTCGGGCCGGATTGACTTCCAGTTTATGCCGCAGCTGGCCCATATAAATTCTTAAATAATGCTGATCATTAATGTGCTCAATGCTCCAAACTTCTTTCAGCAGTTCACGATGCGTCACCACCAGCCCGGCATGGCGAATCAAGATACTCAACAGACGATATTCAATCGGAGTAATCCTGACTTCGTTGCCAGCGATATGGACTTTGCGCAAGACCCGGTCCACTTTTAGCTGACCGGTTTCAAAGATTTCGCTGTTATTGAGACTCTTGCTCACCCGGCGCAATAAAGCCTGCAAGCGCGAATTTAACTCACCACTGCCAAACGGCTTGGTCAAATAGTCATCGGCACCGGCATCCAGGGCCATGATTTTGTTTTGTTCCTGACTGCGCGCCGACAGAATCAGAATCGGTAACTCCGATAAATGGCGCAGTTTCTTAGTAACACTAAGGCCATCCATATCCGGTAATCCCAGATCGAGAATCACCAGATCGGGATGTTCGTTTTTGACCTTATCAAGACCGGTCTTGCCGTCTTCGGCTTCGATAATTCGCCAGCCCTGATGACTTAGACTGCTTTTCAGAAAACGCCGGGTTTGCGGGTCGTCTTCAATAATCAACACCAAGCCTTTGTCATCATTCATCGCCCGTCCCCCATCGCGGCCAGATCCAGAGCCGGCGGCACATGTACCGGCAACTGAATCGTAAATCCGGCGCCTTTGCCGGCCACATTGCCAGCATGTATCGTTCCGCCATGCGCCTTGACAATCGCCCGGCATAAAGCCAGTCCCAGACCGACACCGTTCTGCTGGGTTTCGGTTTGTAACCTGAAAAATTTTTCGAACAATTGCTCTTCCATACCGGGCGGAATACCGGCGCCATAGTCAGTCACTGTCAGTTGTATCTGTTCACCTGCGATTTCGGCACTAATATCAATCGGGCTGCCGGCCGGCGTATATTTAATGGCGTTCTCGATCAGATTGACCAGCACCTGCTGCATCAGTACCGCATCCAGCCACACCAGCGGTAACTGTTCGGACAGCTGGGTTCTCACCGGTCGGTCCTGCAAACTGCTGTCCAGCCGGGTCAGCGCACTACCGACGATTTCTTCGATGGCATTCCAATCCTGATGCAGGGTAATTTCGCCGCTGCTCAGCCGTGCCATGTCGAGAATTTTGCTGGTGAGGTCGGACATGCGCTGAGCTTCATCGAGAATCGCTTTCCCCAACTCCTGCTTTTCATCTTCGGAGATTGCCGCCCCGGCTTCCAGCAGCGTCGCGGCAGCCCCGTTGATCCGGGTCAACGGGGTTCTCAGATCATGGGAAATCGCACTGAGCAGCGCATTGCGCAGCGCCTCGGTTTCAACCTGTAACAGCGCCTTGCGGGCCTGTTCCGCCAGATACAATCGCTCCAGAGTCTGGGCAATCAAGGTGCGGAAGGTATCCAGAAACGCCGGTAATGCCGGATCGGCCTGCAGCGGATAGCTAAACCGAATCGCGATTACCGCTCTGGTCGCCTGAGCATAGCGAAACGGATAGTAACTGACCCCGTCCGATTCAAACTTGGCTTGGTCGCGAGCAAGCTGATGCGCTAGATCGGCTGCAGAGGCCGGCAAGGGGTGGGTAGTAGGCAGCAGACTGCCTTGCTGATCAAGAAACCATAGCTGTGAATCGGCAGTAAATTCCTGATTGATCTGTTCGACAGCAACTCGGGCGACTTCGTTCTGGGTGCTGGCATCGGCCAGCGCTAGACTGAGTTTATATAAGGCATTACTGCGATTTTCACGCTGCCGCGCCAGTTCAGCCTGACTCTGGGAACGATCCAGTAAATTACTGGTCAAATTGGCAACTACCATCATCACGATCAGGCCGATGATATTTTCAATATCGGTAATCGCAAACGAAAAAATCGGACTGGCAAAATAAAAGGCAAATGCCGGGGCGCTAATTAAAGAGGCAGTAATCGAAGCCCCGCGCCCGTAGTATCTGGCTACCAGAAACACACCGAGCAGATAGGTCATCAGAATACTAGCTTCGCCCAGGATAGGCTGTAACGGCCAGTCGATCAGGGTACAGATCAGGGGGGTCAGTATCCCCCAGAAATACCCTGACAGGCGATGCCAGGCAGAGTCTGCAAATCGGTCATTATTCATTGCGCGGCCTGGTTTTTATAGCTTGCGAAAGCAGCATTAAAATGAGTCGGCATTGACCAGGAAATGCACACCAATCGCCGCAAAATAACCCAGCAAAATCGCTGGGGTCCATTTCATGTGACTGCTAAAGGTGTACTGGCCTCTGGACTGCCCCAGCAAACCGATGCCCGGTGCCGAACCAATCGCCAGCAGACTACCCCCCACACCCAGCGTCAATGTCAGCAACAACCATTCACCCTGAGTAATGTCGGGATGCATGGTCAATACCGCAAACATCAGGGTGCCATTATCGACAAATGCTGATGACAGGCCGATCAGAATATTGGCCATCGTGGCACTTAACTGACCATAAAGCAGTTGCGAGACGGCATCGAGATAACCGATAAATCCCAGCCCGCCAATCCCCATCATCGCTCCGTAGAAAAACAACAGCGTATCCCAGTCCAGGCGGCCGACTTTATCAAAAATATCAAACTCTCTATCCTGCCTTGGCGACTGATTGGCTTCATTGATATCGGAACCGGCAAAAAACAGCGCGTAATTGGTGCCATCCTGGTAGTCGACCACCCGGGTTTTATGTAAATAGAAATAGTAAAACTGCAACAGTGACAAGCCGGCCATCATGCCAGCTGCTGCTGGTAAATGCAGCAGCATGTCAAAAGCGACGGCCAGGGCAATGGTAATCGCGAACAACACCAGAATACCTTTTGCACCGACAGGCAATACCAGTTGGTCAGCGTTGATCACCGGTTTAGCATCCGGCAATGCGAAATGCATTAATGCCGCCGGCACCATGAAATTAACCAGACAAGGCAGCAATAATTTGAAAAACTCGCCAAACCCCAGAATGCCATGCTGCCAGACGAATAAGGTCGAAATACCGCCCAACGGACTAATAGAACCTCCGGCATTGGTGGCGACGATAATATTGATACAGGCCAGCGAGACAAAACGCGGATTATCCTTGCCAACCGCAATCACTACTGCCCCCATCAGTAAACCGGCCGTCAGACCATTGACCACACTGGCAATCAGAAACACCAGCAAACCGGTTAGCCAGAACAACTGCCGATAACTCAGATGCATATTCACCAGCCAGACTTTCAGGGCTTCAAAAATCCGCATATCGTCCATGGCATTCAGATACGTCATCGATACCATGATGAACAGTAATAACTCGATGTAAGTTTGCAGATTAGATTTGAACGCCTGCACCGCCAGGGTGTCGAGACCCTGCTGCTGATAGGTCAGTACAATCACAAACCAGATCAGCGCCGCCGCCAGCAGCATGGGTTTGGATTTACGCAACTGGGTAATATCCTCAAACATGGCGACAACATAGGCAATCACCATCACCACTAAAGCACAGTAACCAGCCCAGTGATGGGTCAGATCCAGCGGCTGGGCAGCCGCTGCCAGCGCCGACTCCGGTAGCAGACATATCAATACAGCAAACCAATATCCTAACGCCACAACCTCACTCCTCTTGATCGCTCGGCCTGTCTGGCCGCCATTATTGTCAGCCTTACATTTTAGAGAGCCCGGCATAAAGAAAGCATAAAGACGCCATGCTTTGATAAGCCCATGAAAAACAAGTCAATTAATGACGTTTTTTGTGATCGGTTATTAAATTTGCATTTTTAGCTGGTAAAATGGCGCCATTGTCAAAGCCAGTCGCAAGACTGGCTTTCATTTTTAACCCACTTTTCAGATGATTTATGACCACTAAACCCAGTGCTGATTTAGCTTCTTTCGATAACCCAAGACCAGGCCGCGATTACACGATTCGCATCGATATTCCCGAATTTACCTGTTTGTGCCCGCTGACCGGCCAACCCGACTTTGCCAAACTGACCCTGGAATATGTACCGAATAAACTGTGCGTGGAGCTGAAGTCATTAAAACTATATATGTGGACTTTTCGCGAACGCGGCGCGTTTCATGAAGCGATTACCCATGAAATTCTTGATCATCTGGTTGCCACGACCGCACCCAATTTCATGCGCCTGAAAGCCGACTTCAACGTGCGTGGCGGCATTTACACCACCGTGATTGCCGAGCATCGCAATCCTGAATGGCAAGCACCCGCTCCGGTCACTCTGCCCTGATTATTCAAACTCGCTCCAACCATCAGCCCATCTGCGGCGCTGATGGTTTACCCTCCAGCCAACCGACTACTTCATGAATCTGAAAACCGTTTTAACCGTATTCCCCCAGTATCTGCTACCGCATCATGCTTTATCGGTCATGATGTCGAAACTGACTCACTGTCAGGTGGTTTGGTGGAAAAATGCTTTTATTAAACTGATTGTGCGCCTGTATGGCGTCAACCTGGCCGAAGCCAGACACCAGAGTCTGGATCATTACCGCAGCTTTAATGAATTTTTTACCCGGGAACTGATTGAAAATGCCCGTCCGCTCAGTGCCGACCCGCGCAGCATTGCCTGTCCGGCCGATGGTGCGATCAGCCAGCTGGGCCAGATTGAGCAAGAGCAGATTTTTCAGGCCAAAGGCCATCATTACAGCATTGATGCATTACTGGGCGGCAACAGTGAGCATAGCCGGCTGTTTACAAACGGCAGTTTTGCGACGATTTATTTGTCGCCCAAGGATTATCACCGCCTGCATATGCCGGTCAGCGGCACCCTGAAGGAAATGATCCACATTCCCGGCCGGCTGTTCAGCGTCAATGACACCACCGTGGCTGCGGTACCCGGCCTGTTTGCGCGTAATGAGCGCGTAGTTTGTCTGTTTGACACCGAAATCGGCCCGATGGCATTGATTCTGGTCGGCGCGATTTTCGTATCGAGTATCGAAACCGTCTGGCATGGCGTAGTGACACCACCGACCATCAGCGCTCCGCGCAGCTGGCGCTATCAGGATCAGGCGATCACTCTGGAAAAAGGCGCTGAAATGGGCCGCTTCAATATGGGCTCGACCATTATTGTGCTGTTCGGTGAACAACAGATGGCATGGGCTAGCGAACTGGCTGCCGGCACCCCGGTCAGACTGGGCCAGACTGTCGCTCATTACCTATAAACTGCGAGAAAAAGCGCTTGTGTGGCATAATGCCGCTGTTTTTTGGCTGAACGGCCACACTCATACAAAATGACGATAACAAAAGAGGATTAATATGAGCTTTTTGATTTCTGACGCTATGGCGCAAACAGCACCAGCGGTTCAACAACCCGGTTTTGAAGGCATGCTGTTTCCACTGGGTATTTTGGTATTTTTCTATTTTCTGTTTATCCGCCCGCAGTCAAAACGCAATAAAGAACAAAAACAAATGCTGGCTGCCTTATCTAAAGGCGCCGAAGTGGTTACCAACGGCGGCATTCTCGGTAAAGTTGCCGAACTGGATGACAACTTTGTCAAACTGGAAGTGTCTGACAACAATTTCATTCAAGTTCAACGCCATGCCATCGCCAACATGATGCCTAAAGGCACTTACAAAACCCTGAACAAGAAAAATTAAGCCCTGCTTCGTTTGACTAATCCTGCTCCTTGATTTTTTGGCAACAGCACCGCTGTCACAGTTTTTGACGGAATAACCATGCAAAACCATTTCCCACTCTGGAAAAACATTCTGGTCCTGACCGTTCTGGTTATCGGCACTCTTTACGCATTACCGAATCTATATGGTAATGATCCTGCCGTGCAGCTGGCTTCCAGTAATAACAATCCGCTTCAACAGGCTCAGGCCGACACCGTGGCAGCGGCAATCAAGGAGGCAGGTTTCAATACCAAAGCCTTTGAATTTGAAAACGGTAAGATTCTGGCCCGCTTCACCAACACCGACGATCAGCTGAAAGCCGCTGATTTGTTACGCGAAAAAATGACCGGCCAGGCTACTGTCGCGCTGAATCTGGCACCTGCGACCCCGGAATGGCTCAACAAAATCGGCGCCAAACCCATGTATCTGGGTCTGGATTTGCGCGGTGGTGTGCATTTCACGCTGGAAGTGGACATGGATACTGCCATCAAACAGGCTGAAGAACGTTATATCAATGACATTCGCTCCGTGTTTCGTGACGCCAAAGTCCGTTATCAGTCCGTAGCCAAAGAAGCCGGCGGCATCAAAGTGGTGCTGGCCAACGAAGAAGCCCGCGTAGCGGCTGCCGAAGTACTCAACAAAGACTTCCGCAATCTGGATCTCGACGAAAGTGGCCCTAATGAATTCACCCTGAAAGTCACTGAACGTGAACTGCGTGAAATCAAAAAAGCCGCTTTAAGCCAAAACATCACCACGCTGCGTAACCGGGTCAACGAACTGGGGGTTGCCGAGCCTATCATCCAGCAACAGGGCGACAGCCGCATCATCGTGCAGTTGCCAGGCGTTCAGGACACTACTCGCGCCAAAGAATTGCTGGGCACAACTGCGACCCTCGAATATCGTCTGGTTGATGTCGAACACGATGTTCAGTCAGCGATTGCCGGCCATGTGCCGGTGGGTAGCCGTATCTATTACGACAAAAACGGCGCTCCTGTGCTGTTGAAACGTGCAGTCATTGTCACCGGCGACCAGATTACCGATGCTTCATCGGGTCTGGATCAGGACGGCGCTTCGGCGGTATTCATCACCCTGGACAGCGCCGGTGCCAAGAAAATGGGCAAAATGACCCAGGAAAACATTGGTAAACCCATGGCGGTGGTTTTTATCGAATATAAATCCGAAACCAAGCTGATTGATGGTCAGCGGGTTCAGCAAAAAGAGAAAGTCGAAAAAGTCATCAGCGTGGCCACGATTCGCGACAGCTTCAGCAAACGCTTTCAAACCACCGGCCTGGACAGCCCGCAAGAAGCCCGCACCCTGGCTTTATTGCTGAGAGCCGGCGCTCTGGCCGCACCGGTTGAAATCGTCGAAGAACGTACCGTCGGCCCAAGCTTGGGTCAGGAAAACATCGACCAAGGCATGACCTCGATTACTGCCGGCTTCCTGCTGGTGGTATTTTTCATGATTGTTTACTACCGAGTCTTTGGTCTGTTTGCCAACTTCGCGCTGATATACAACGTGTTGCTGCTGATTGCGATCATGTCAGTGCTGCAGGCAACCCTGACACTACCCGGCATGGCCGGCATCGTCTTGACCGTGGGTATGGCGGTGGATGCCAACGTACTGATCAACGAGCGGATTCGTGAAGAATTACGCAACGGCAACAGCCCGCAGACCAGTATTTATATCGGCTATGAAAAAGCCTTTGCCACTATTCTCGACTCTAACGTTACTCACCTGATCGTGGCGGTATTACTGTTCGTGTTCGGTACCGGCCCCGTGAAAGGCTTTGCGCTGGTATTGACTTTCGGCATCGTGACCTCACTGTTTACCTCGGTTACCGGCACCCGCATGCTGGCCAACTGGGTTTACGGCAATCGCCAGGTCGATAAACTGTCTATCTAACCCGTTATAATGTCACTAATTTTTTTTAACCTAATGGAGCTTTAAATAATGGCTATCGAACGTACTTTCTCAATCATCAAGCCTGACGCAGTTGCTAAAAACGTGATTGGGGAAATTGTCAGCCGCTTTGAAAAAAACGGCCTGCGTGTAGTGGCATCAAAAATGCTGCAACTGTCTCAAGAACAAGCGGAAGGCTTCTACGCTGAACATAAAGAACGCGGCTTCTTCAAAGATCTGGTCAGCTTCATGACCTCTGGCCCGGTGATCGTGCAAGTGCTGGAAGGTGAAAATGCAGTACTGAAAAACCGCGAACTGATGGGCGCCACCAACCCTAAAGAAGCTGCTGCCGGCACCATCCGCGCCGACTTCGCTGTCAGCATCGACGAAAACGCGGTTCACGGTTCAGACGCTCCTGAATCGGCTGCAAGAGAAATCGCTTACTTCTTCTCTGCTAATGAACTCTGCGACCGTATCCGCTAAACCGTCGCTGACTAATCTGCTCGATTTCGACAGAAAAGGCCTGCAACCCTTTTTTGTCGGACTCGGCGAAAAGCCATTTCGCGCGACACAATTATTGAAATGGATTTATCAGGAAGGTGTCACTGATTTCGATCAGATGACCAACCTGAGTAAATCCCTGCGCACCTATCTCAAACAACACTGCGAAATCCGCACTCCGGAAATCGTTGCCGAACAGCTTGCCAGTGACGGCACCTGCAAATGGGCCATGCAAACCCATTGCGGCAACCGGGTCGAAACCGTTTATATCCCCGAAGAACGCCGCGCCACTTTGTGCATTTCTTCACAAGTCGGCTGTGCCCTCGCCTGCAGCTTCTGTTCAACCGCCCAGCAAGGTTTCAATCGTAATCTGAGCACCGGTGAAATTATCGGTCAGCTCTATCTGGCCCAGCAAAGACTGGGCAGTGAACGGCGAATTACCAATGTGGTCATGATGGGCATGGGCGAACCGTTGCTGAACTTTGATAATGTGGTAGCCGCCATGAATTTGATGATGGATGATTTTGCATTTGGCCTGTCCAAACGCCGGGTCACCATCAGCACCTCCGGTGTAGTCCCGGCAATGCAGCGCCTGAGCGAAGTCTGCGATGTCAGCATGGCGGTGTCACTGCACGCACCTTACGATGCGCTGCGTGACCAGCTGGTACCGATTAATATCAAATACCCGCTGGATCAATTGATGGAAGCCTGCAAGCAATACGCCAAAACCGGTCCTCGTAAACATATTACCTT
>CAIUWU010000268.1 GCA_903902945.1 uncultured Pseudomonadota bacterium | reverse complement strand
TAGTTACAGATAATCACATCATATTGACCACCGGTAATCGCAGCAACCAAGTGCTCTGTCACTTCAGCGGCACTCATTTCCGGCTGCAGGTCATAGGTTTTGACTTTAGGTGACGGCACCAGAATACGGTCTTCGCCGGCAAATGGTTCATCTCGGCCACCGTTGAGGAAAAACGTCACATGCGCATATTTTTCGGTTTCAGCCAGACGTAATTGCTTCATGCCCAGATTGGCAATCACCTCACCGATACTGTTTTTAACTTCAACCGATGGGTAGGCAATCGGATAACTGAAAGCCTGATTGTATTCGGTCAATGTAGCGTAATAGCCTTGATGTGGTTCGCAGCCACGCTCGAATTTATCGAATTCTTGACTGGTCAGCGCGATCGAAATTTCGCGCGCCCGGTCAGCCCGGAAATTCATGAACACAATTGAGTCATCTTTATCGAGCACTACTTTGTTGCCTTCTGCATCGACAATTGCGGTTGGCACCACAAACTCATCGAACTCCTCGCGTTGGTAAGATTCAGCCAGCGCCTGGCGGGCAGAGGCACAGCTATATTCAGCTTCACCTTTGGCAATCAGATCATAAGCGCGCTGAACCCGCTCCCAGCGGTTATCGCGGTCCATTGCATAAAAACGACCGGAAATCGATGCAATACGGCCTACCCCTAATTTGGCAAAGGTATCTTCCGCCAGCTTCAAAGAGCTATCAGCACTTTTGGGCGGTACATCACGACCATCCAGAAAAGCATGTAAATAGATTTTTTTCAATCCACGTTTGGCCGCCAGTTCGATCATTGCCATGATATGTGTTTCATGGCTGTGTACGCCGCCAGTCGATAACAAACCCATAATGTGCAAGGCTTTGTCTTTTTGCAAAGCCTGATCAACCGCTTCACACAATACCGGGTTAGCGAAGAAACTGCCTTCTTCAATCTCGTGGCTGACCCGAGACAATTCCTGACGCAACAAACGACCACTGCCAATATGCAAGTGTCCGACTTCTGAGTTCCCCATCTGATCACCCGGCAAACCGACCACATCACCCGAGCAATCGAGAGCCGTCATGGGATATTCTGTCTGTAAACGATCCCAGCATGGTGTATTCGCTAACGCTATCGCATTATTCTCACGTTCCTTGCGGATGCCAAAGCCATCAAGAATCAGTAACAACAAAGGTTTGGGTCGACTTGCCATTTATTAAGCTCCAACTGGTTTTACAGAGATTGAATCGAAGAAAATGAATTATTAACCGCAAAAACCATATAAAAATGCATGGTATTGAAGAAAAAAGCCCACTCTGTTAGATTTGCAGACATTTTGGTACGGCTAATGTTTAAATTGCATTATAGCAGTACGGGCCTGCATCGCAGACTGAAAATACCGCACCTCAACTCCCAGCAGGAAATTGCCCTTATGGATGCAGAAGAAAAAATCCCTTACGACGATAGCGATATCAATCAGGCCACACGCTGTCTCAAAGCCATGTCACACCCCCTAAGACTAAAAATGCTGTGCGTGATCGGCAACCAATCAATGAGTGTTCAGGATATCGTTGATCAAGTCGGCACCAGCCAAAGTAATGTCTCTCAACACTTGGCCATTTTGCGCGACAAAGGTATTCTTGATTTTAAAAAAGAAGCCAACTTCGTTTATTATTTCATCAGTGACGAACGCGTTATTCACTTAATCCACATGATGCGCAATGTTTTTTGCGAATCCTAAGACCTAATATCAACTTTTCTTCCGACAATGGATCAATACATAGAATTTGTTACCAACCATTACATGCTGGCCTTTTCTCTGGTTTGCGTGATTTTTTTGCTGATTCAGGATCTCATCTCCAACTCTTTCAACAAATATCAAAGCATTTCGCCTTTGATTGCCGTTACCAAAATGAATGATGACAACATACTGATCGTCGATGTCCGTGATCCACAGGAATTTCAAAAAAGCCATATCGAAAATGCCATCAACATCCCTCTGGGAAATCTGGCAGACAAACTGCCCACCCTGGAAAAGCATAAACGACAAACATTGCTGGTTAATTGCCAGACTGGTGCGCGTTCTGTATCTGCCTGCAAAATTCTGACCAAAGCAGGTTTTGAAAACGTCTTCAACCTGCTGGGCGGCATTCAGTCCTGGGAAGATAACAAGCTGCCGATCAAAACCGGCAAAATCAAAGACTAATAACAACAAGGAAAAACATCATGGCAGAAGCAACCGATAGCGCTGCAAACACCGAAAAACAATTTTCGATTCAAAAGATCTACACCAAAGATTTATCTTTTGAAACCCCTAACAGCCCCAAGATTTTTACCCAAGCCTGGCAACCCTCTCTGGATATCAATCTGGCGACACAGGCACAGCCACTGGAAAATGGCATTTACGAAGTCGCTTTGTCGATTACAGTAACGGTAAAAATCGACAACGAGATTGCCTATCTGGTTGAAGTAGTTCAGGCAGGCATCATCGCCGCCAGCGGCTTTGAAGAAGAGGAAATGGGACCATTACTGGGCAGTTTCAGCCCCAACATCCTGTTCCCTTACGCCCGCGAGGTAATCTCCGATCTGGTCAGCAAAGGCGGCTTTCCGCAACTGATTCTGGCACCGATCAACTTTGACGCTCTGTACTTCCAGCAACTGCAGCAACAAGAGCAAGAAGCCAAAGCCAAAACGCTTAATTAAGCTAATGACTACAACGCTAAGCATTTTGGGTGCCGGCTCCTGGGGAACAGCCCTGGCGTTGCAGGCAGCCCGAAATGGTTGTCCGACGGTGCTATGGGGTCACAACCGCGATCACATGGCCCAGATAGCGCAACAACGTGAAAACCGGCGTTATCTGGCCGGTTTTCCGTTTCCGTCCAATCTGATTGTCACTGACAGCCTGCAAACAGCAGTTATCAGCAGTGATTTAATTCTGCTGGTGGTTCCTAGTCATGCGTTCCGCAACACTTTACAGGCCATCAAACCCTTACTGACGGCCAACCAGTCCGTGATCTGGGCAACCAAAGGTTTTGATTGCCAACAAGGTGCCCTGCTCAGCGATATCAGCCATGAAATCCTGGGCGCCGGCATCCGCACCGCTGTGTTGTCAGGGCCGACTTTTGCCAAAGAAGTCGCCGCCGGTTTGCCGACAGCACTAACGATTGCCTCAGCATCGGATCAGTTGGCAGGCCAGTTAACCGGTATTCTGCACAATCCGACCTTCAGAACTTACACCAGTCACGATATGACCGGCGTGCAGGTCGGTGGCGCCTGCAAAAACGTCCTGGCGATTGCAGCAGGAATTGCCGACGGCCTGGGTTTTGGCGCCAATACCCGTGCCGCTCTGATTACCCGCGGCTTATCGGAAATTATGCGTCTCGGTATTAATCTGGGTGGACAAGCGGATACCTTCATGGGCCTGACTGGACTGGGTGATCTGATTCTGACCTGTACCGACAATCAATCGCGTAACCGCCGCTTTGGCTTGGCTTTGGGACAAGGTAAAAGCCGCGCCCAGGCGCTACAGGATATTGGCCAGGAAGTCGAAGGCATCAGTGCGGCACACGAAGCCTACTTGCTATCGCAAAAACATCAGGTGGATATGCCGATTACCGAACAGGTATACAAAGTATTATTTGAAGATTTAAACCCGAAAGCCGCTGTACATAATCTTCTGGCCCGGGATCAGAAACCGGAAATCAGCGGCTGACAACGCTACCCAGCTATTAGCCGCCAAACAACTGGTGATCGATCAAATCGCACAGACAGTGCGAAATCAGTAAATGCACTTCCTGAATCCGTGCTGTCGACCACGATGGCACCCGGATTTCAATATCGGACTCTCTCAATGCCAGCGCCAGCGCGCCGCCATCTTTACCGGTCAGCGCAATCACTGTCATATCCTTTTCCTGAGCAACCTTGGCTGCTTTCAGCAGATTACCGGAGTTACCACTGCTGGTATAAATCAGCAAAATATCACCCGCCTGCCCCAGCGCCCTCAGCTGTTTGGCAAAAATCTCGTCGTAGTGATAGTCGTTGGCAATCGAAGTAATCGTCGAAGTATCCGTACTTAACGCAATCGCCGGCAAAGCGGGCCGTTCGCGCTCAAACCGGTTCAGCATTTCGGACGAGAAATGCTGGGCATCGCCGGCTGACCCGCCATTACCGCAGGTCAGCACTTTTTTATCATCGACCAACGCTTCGACAATTTTCTGCGATGCAAATTCAATCAATTCAGACAAATTGGTCATTGAATCCTGCTTGGTTTGAATACTATCGGAAAAATGATTGATGATGCGATCTTGTAAATTCATAGTCAGGTTTGAAAAGCGTTTTTAATCCAGTTGAGACTGTCATCAGCCGATAGCGCAACCACGTCAAAGCGGACCGCAACATGGCCGAGGCCATGCATTATTACATAATGCTGAGTGGCCGCGATGATCCGCGCCTGTTTTTGCGATGTGATACTGGCCGCCGCACCGCCAAAGCGTTGATTGTGTCGATAACGCACTTCCACCACAACCAACACCTGTTGATCCCACAGCAACAAATCCAGTTCACCATAGCGGCAGCTAAAATTACTGTCCAGCCACCGCAGCCCCTGCCGCAACAAATACCTTAACGCCCGCTGTTCGGCTTCCTGACCTTTTTGTAACGACAACTGCCTGGATTTAATCCCCATCTTTACTCCCCAAACTTTGCGAAATTACGGCAAAAACAGCCGGCAGCGGGCATAATGGCGGCACTCTTGGCTGGAAAAATGAAGATAGTTCAATGTCTGGAAAATTATATGTAGTCGCTACGCCGATCGGTAATCTGGCTGATATCAGCCTGCGGGCGATTGAAGTGCTCAAACAAGTGGATGTGATTGCTGCCGAAGACACTCGTCAGACTCGCTTGTTACTGCAACACTATGCCATCAACAAACCCCTGCTGTCGCTGCATCAGCACAATGAAGACAAAATTTCCCAGCAACTGATCGACCGAATCAGTAGCGGCGAGTCGATAGCGCTGGTGTCCGATGCCGGCACGCCCTTGCTCAGCGATCCCGGCCTGCCTCTGGTACAACTGGCCAGACAACAGCAACTTGACGTATCACCGATTCCTGGCGCCTGCGCCCTGATTGCGGCGCTTTCGGTTTCCGGTCTGGCCTTAAGCCGTTTCAGCTTTGAAGGTTTTCTGCCCCGCACCTCTTCAGCGCGTAAAAGCTTTTTTGCACACAAACTCGGCGATGCTTCAACCTGGGCGTTTTATGAATCCAGTCATCGCATTCAAGCCGCTCTGGAAGACATGTTGACGATTTTTCCGGCACAACATCAGATTGTGATTGCGCGAGAAATCACCAAACTGCATGAAACCATTATCAAAGATACGCTGGAAGGGTTGCTGAACAAAGTCAGCACCGATGAGAATATGCGTAAAGGCGAGTTTGTGGTTATCGTCGACGGTAATCCGCAGCAAGATGATCAGAACCAGGTCAATGACGAACAACGCCGGGTTCTTAGTCTGTTACTAAAAGAATGCTTGATTAAAACCGCTGCGGCCTTGGCAGCCGAAATTACCGGCCAACGCAAAAACCTGCTTTACCAGGTGGCTCTGGAATTACAGCAGCAGTAAGTGTTACGGCTTATTACTGGTCTCGGTAACAATTACACCAATACCGTTTTTGCTTAACAGTTCTTTAATGGTCGAGACACTGGACGGATTATCATAAGGACCGATTTTGACCCGATGCCAGATCACGTTACCGACTTTTGCTGATTCAATCCGCGATTCAATGCCCAACTGAGCCAACTTGAGCTTGTGTTTCTCGGCATCCTCACTGTCACGGAATGACCCTGCCTGCATCACATACTTAGTGGTTTTACTTTTACCAACCAGCTCTTCCCGAACCCGGGTTTTGATTTCGTAATCAGGCACCACCACTTCCGCTTGCGGCAGAATGGTATAAAAGTCATAACGGGGCTCTTCAGGCTCCGCCGGTTTAGCGGGCTGTGCCGCAACCGGCGGAGCATCGGCAACCGCCGCAGGCTGCGACTGCGCAGTCTGGTTAGTGGCCAAAGGCTGTTTAGGCACAGCGTCCTCTTTGATAGGCTTAGTCAGCGCATGACTGGCCAACAACTCTCTGACCATCTGACTCATGGTGTTTAACCCCACGACAAATGCAACAATCAGTATGGCAACCAATAACAAGCGCCAGAAACTGACCGAAGACGATTTCCTACGCTTGCGCTGATTAGCGTAGCTGGATTGTTGACCGCGGTGTTTATAGTCTCTAGCCATTACATCGTTTCAGGTGTATTGATTTTAAGTAGCGTCAGAGCATTCACTAACACCTGTTTAACGGCACAAATCAGATTCAGCCGAGCATTACACAAACGCTCGTCATCAACCAAGAACTGATGGGCGTTGTAATAGGTGTGAAACTGATTGGCCAGTTCCCGTAAATAATGAATCAGCTGATGCGGTTCATAATAAACCGCCGCCCGTTCCAGAATCTCCGGATATTTGCTCAGCGTAGTCAGAATGGCTGTTTCCTGCTCGGCTACCAGCAGGTTCAGATGCTCAAAGCCCAGCTGCCAGTTACGCTGCCGACCTTTTTCATCAAACTGCCGTAGTACGCTACAGACCCGAGCATGGGCATACTGCACATAATAAACCGGGTTTTCATTGCTTTTGGAAGTGGCCAGTTGCAGGTCGAAATCCATGTGCTGTTCAGACTTACGCATCACATAGAAAAAACGACAGGCATCTTTGCCGACTTCGTCGCGCAACTGCCGCAAGGTGACGAATTCACCGGAACGAGTCGACATTTGCACTTTCTCATCGCCCCGATACAGCACCGCAAACTGCACCAGCAATACTTTCAGTTTTGATTCATCGGCACCCAAAGCCTGCATCGCCGCTTTAACCCGTGGAATATAGCCGTGATGATCGGCGCCCCAGATATTGACGATCTGATCAAACCCTCGATCCAGCTTATTCATGTGATAAGCAATATCAGAGGCAAAATAGGTGGTCTGGCCATTATCACGCACTACCACGCGATCTTTTTCATCGCCGAGACGGCTGGAAGCAAACCAGGTTGCGCCGTCCTGCTGATACAAAAAGCCTGCCGCATCGAGACGCTGTAAGGCTTGCTGCACCGAATGATCGTCCATCAGTGACCGCTCGGAAAACCATTGCTGATAACTGACACCGAAATCCTGCAGATCATCTTTGATGTCCGCCAGAATATCGTCGAGACCCGCCTGGAATACAGCGTTGTATTGCTCGGTACCCAGCAGCTGTTTGGCGCGCTCGATCAGAGCATCGATATGTTTTTCCTTATCGCCGCCCTGGGGTTCGTCGGCAGGAATCTCGGCAAACACCTGCTCGGCAGCGTGACGATATAGCTCACCGGCTTTTTGATACAGACTGGCAGAAATATCCCGCACATATTCGCCGCGATAGCCGTTGCTAGGAAACGTAAAGACTTCACCACAGGCTTCCAGATAACGCAGCCAGACGCTGGTCGCCAGAATATCCATCTGCCGACCGGCATCATTGACATAATATTCGCGCTCGACTTCGAAACCGGCAGCCTCCAACAAATCAGCCACAGCCGAACCATAGGCAGCACCCCGGCCGTGACCAACATGCAAAGGCCCGGTCGGATTGGCAGACACGAACTCCACCTGCACCCGCTTACCGGCGCCGATCCGGCTTAAACCAAAGCGGGCGCCGGCATCGTGAATCTGTTTGACAATCTGAAACTGGCTATCAGGATTGATAAAGAAATTGATAAAACCGGGACCCGCGATTTCAACTTTGCTGACAGCGCTATCGCCAGCCAATAAGGCCACAATTTTTTCTGCCAACTGACGTGGATTCATTTTGGCCGGCTTTGCCAACAGCATGGCCAGATTAGAGGCAAAATCACCATGCAGGGGATCACGGACACGCTCAATATGAATCCGGGCAGAGACATCGGCATCGAGGATGCCTTGATTTTGCAGCGCGGTAACCGCGTCCTGTAATAAAGATTCCAGCTTTTGCTTCATGCTAAATATAAATAACTACAACAAAAAATAGCGTGCATTATCTATTAATTCCAAGCAATTAGCCATATTGCTTAAAGTAATTCAGCAATAATCACCGGGCGCCAAACAAGGCAGTACCGATACGAACCAGTGTAGCCCCCTCCGCCACCGCCGCCTCCAGGTCACCACTCATGCCATAAGAGAAAGTATCCAGAGCCTTTATTCCCAGCCCAGTAACCACCTGATGCAAGCGCCGATAAGGTTCACGCTGGCGCTGATAATCGCTTTCGGGTTCCGGGATCGCCATCACCCCCCGCAGGCGCAGCCGCGGCAAACTCGCCACCTGTTGCACCAATTGCGGCAATTGTTCCAGGCTGACACCGGATTTGGTCGCTTCAGCACTGATATTGACCTGCAAACAAATGTTCAGTGGCGGTAAATAGTCAGGCCGCTGCTCACTGAGACGCTCAGCAATTTTGAGCCTATCCACGCTATGCACCCAGTCAAAATGGCTTGCTATCGGTTTGGTTTTATTGGACTGAATCGGGCCAATGAAATGCCAGCTGATATTGAATGCCGCCATTTGCTGCTGTTTGCTTAAGGCTTCCTGCAAATAATTTTCGCCAAAATGACGCTGCCCCAACCGATAAGCCTCGGCCAGCTGGGCTACCGGCTTGGTTTTGCTGACCGCCAGCAATAATACAGAACCGGCTGGCCGATTAGCAGCCTGCTCAGCCGCCGCTATCTGCTGCCTCACCGCAGCGAACTGTTTTGCCAGTGCTGACATCGATTAATCCTCTGCCACTGTTTTTTGACTGATCAGGCGTGAAAACAGCAAACCTATTTCAAACAACATCCACATCGGTATTGCCAGCAAGGTTTGTGATAAAGCATCCGGCGGCGTCAAAAACATCGCTATCACAAACACACCGACAATCACATAAGGGCGCTTTTCCGCCAGACTTTGCGGCGTAATCAGCCCAATCCAGACCAACACAATGGTAAAAATCGGAATTTCGAACGACAAGCCAAAAGCAAAAAACATCGCCAGCACAAAATCCAGATAGGTGGTGATATCAGTCATCACCGCCACGCCTTCCGGCGCCGCCGACGTCAGATAACCGAACACCAGCGGGAACACCACAAAATAGGCAAACGCCGCACCACCATAAAACAACAGGGTGCTGGCTAGTAGCAACGGCAAAACCATGATTTTTTCATGCCGGTACAAACCTGGCGCTACAAAAGCCCAAAACTGATACAAAATGAACGGCACATCAATAAACACCGCGACCAGAAACGCCAGTTTGAACGGCGTAAAAAACGGCGAGGCAACATCGATGGCAATCATCGTGCTCTGCTTGGGCATATGCTGTAACAGCGGTTCGGCCAGATAGTGATAGATTTCATTGGCAAAACTGGCGGTAGCAATAAAGACCAGCAACACACTGAAGATTATCTTCAGCAACCGGTCGCGCAATTCGATGAGATGACTGACGAAGGTCAGTGGCGGGTATGGTTCAGGCAGATTTGTCATGATGTGCTATATCGTCAGCCAGTGTCTGCGCCTGCTGTTCAAGATCATCGATGCCGGCTTTGGTCTCAGCGATAATTCGCTCCATCTCGCCGCCGATCTGATGCTGTTCCATCAGCTGCCGCATTTCTTCGGCGTGTAATTGCTGCTGAATATCGGCTTTGATACCGCTAAGACTGGCATTGATTCGACCTATCCACAAGCCGGCCAAGCGCGCCGTCCTGGGTAAACGCTCAGGACCAATCACGATCAAGGCGACCAACCCCACCATCAGCAATTCCGAAAACCCGACTTCAAACATCCAGACACCTTTTAGTGGCTGTGATCTTTATCACTGACTTCGCCCTCAATCACCTGACTGCTTTTCTCAGCCGGCTTTACCTCTTCGCTACCGTCATTAATAGCTTTTCTGAAACTTTTGATCGCCTCGCCAAGGTCGCCACCGACATTCTTCAGGCGTTTGGTTCCAAAAACCAGAATGACAATCACCAATACCACTAACAAATGCGGAATACTGAAACCCATGTTGGCTCCTAATTAATGAGAAGAATCGCGCTGTGCTTTTTCTTGCAGACCCGACAAGCCGAAACGGCGCTGTAATTCGTTCAGCACCGGCTCAGGGCCCAAACCTTGATGCGCCAGCATCACCAGCGAATGAAACCAGAGATCAGCGGTTTCATAAATGATTTTGTCAGGATCACCGTCTTTGGCGGCAATCACGGTTTCGGTGGCTTCTTCGCCGAGTTTTTTCAGAATATGATCCAGCCCTTTGGCATAAAGACTGGCTACGTAGGATTGATCGGCCGACTGCTGCTTGCGCTGCTCTAATACCTCGGCCAATTGCTGTAAAACATCATTCATTACGGTTACTCATCCTTTAAATCAGGCAAAAATCATAACACGTTGCTGGATTGGCCAAAAAACGACGGGCAAAAAAAACCTCCCAGTGCTTGCGCAATGGGAGGTAAAAAACCAAGCAGACTGCTATCAGGAGGATCTACTTGCTATTACAACACCAGGAGGTAGTTACAAATTCGGTTCAGCTATTGGCCTTAGTAGCGCTGTTCAGATTGCTGAACATGGAGGCGGTAGCAAACAACAAGGAAGAGAAGATAAACAGGCCAGAAATGAAGCTTGAAATGCCGGTGATAAACAACACACCCATTAGAATGTCTTTACTAAGATTTTTCATACTTTTTCCTGTCTTGACTTGCACTTGGCAAGTTTATTTATCATTTCTCTTTAATTGCGGCGTACTATACAGGATAATCTGAAGTTTACAATTGGGCGCACATTAAACAAATTGTATACAATCAGGAAACAATCGAACTATTGGCTGTTTTTCACTTTCTGACCGGAGAAAAATGATGGACAAATTAACCAGCATGAACGTCTTTGTACGGGTTGCCAAAGCCGGCAGTTTCGCTGGTGCGGCCAAAGATCTGGACATCTCCAGAGCCATGGCTACCAAACATATCATGCAGCTGGAAAATGAACTCAACACCCGGCTGTTCAACCGCACTACCCGCAGCCTGAGCCTGACCGAAGCCGGCGAAGAATATCTGGATCGTTGTCAGCAGGTGCTGCTGGATGTCGAAGAAATGGAATCGGCAGTCACCAAATTGCAGACCGAGCCACGCGGCACCCTGAAAATCTGTGCGCCTCCAGTGATCGGCGCCACCCACATTTCCCCGGCCATGACCGAATACCTGAAAAGCTATCCCGACCTTTCCGTGGAAATGGTTTTGAAAGGCGGTCAGGTCGATTTGATCGATGAAGGTGTCGATATCGCCATTTATCTCGGCCAGCTCAACGATACCAGTCTGATCGCCCGTAAAATTGCCACCTCATCACTGGTGGTCTGCGCGTCCCCCGAATATTTGAAACTGCACGGCACACCTCAAGATCCCGAAGACCTGGTCGATCACAGTTGCCTGATCAACTGGGCGATTCCGCCGCGCAACAAATGGCGTTTTAAAGGCATCCTCGGCGAACGCACCGTCACAGTCACCGGCCGCATGCAAGCCAATATGGCCGATCCGATCCGCAATGCCGCAGTGAACGGTCTCGGCGTCATCATGCTACCGCGCTATATCGTCGGTCGTGATATTGAACTGGGCCGGCTACAAGTGATCATGGAGCAATATGGGATTGCTCCGCTGGAAATCTATGCTGTTTATCCGCACCGAAAATATCTGTCTGCCAAAGTGCGTTCCTTTCTGGAGTTTATTCAAGGCTGGTTACCGCATCGCATCGGCATGGACCCACCATGACAGCACTGCAGCACAAATGGGACAACATTTATCTTTCTGCCGAGCAAGCGAGTGCGCCAGCCGAAATATTGCAGCAACACTTATATTTATTACCCCGCCAAGGACAAGCCCTGGAACTGGCCTGCGGCCTGGGGGCTAATGCCCTGTTACTTGCCGAAGCCGGTTTAGCCGTCGATGCCTGGGATATTTCGCCGGTAGCACTACAAAAACTCGATCGACAGGCGCAGACAAAAGGCCTGCAGATCAACACTGCGGCGGTGCTGATCGATACTGATCATTTAACCGGCAAATCTTATGACGTGATTGTTATCAGCCGTTTTCTTGACCGAACCCTGTGTAATGCGATAATGGCGGCCTTAAAACCGGGTGGCTTATTGTTTTATCAGACATTTACCCGCCATAAACTCGATAAATCAGGCCCCAGCAATCCTGACTATTTATTGGCCCGCAACGAACTGTTGCAATTATTTGCCCCTTTAACCGTCATTTATTATCAAGAATATCCGGCAATTGGCGATCTACAGCGCGGCAACCGCAATGAAGCGCAATTGATTGGACAAAAAAATCGGAGTTAACAAATCATGATAGAGAATCTCGACCCCAAACAAGCCTGGGAAGTGATGCAAAGCCATCCTGCGGCAGTATTGATTGATGTCAGAACGGCCATCGAACACAGTTTTGTCGGTCATCCGCCCAAAGCCATTCATGTCGCCTGGAAAGAGTTTCCCGGCATGCAACTGAATTCCAACTTTGTCGGACAAGTGGCTCAGCATGTTCCTGATAAAAACGCCCCGGTTTTATTGTTGTGCCGCAGCGGTGTCAGATCGGTCGATGCAGCCAAGGCTCTGGAAGCGGCAGGCTTTACCCATCTGATCAACATCCTGCAAGGCTTTGAAGGCGCGCTGGATGAAAACAAACACCGCGGCAATATCGATGGCTGGCGTTTTCATGGCCTGCCCTGGCAACAATCCTAATTGCCTGGTTATTCTGCCTGTACCCTAATTTTTTAAAACCTTTCAAGTAAATCCTGTGATAGAAAAACTCAGAAATATTGCCATCATCGCTCACGTTGACCATGGCAAAACCACCCTTGTCGACCAACTTTTACAGCAATCAGGTACCTTCGACGCTCACGAAAAAGTGGATGAACGGATCATGGACTCCAATGCCCTGGAAAAAGAGCGCGGCATTACCATTCTGGCCAAAAACACCGCCATTGACTGGAACGGCTATCACATCAATATCGTTGATACCCCGGGCCACGCCGACTTCGGTGGCGAGGTCGAACGGGTATTGTCGATGGTGGATTCAGTATTATTGCTGGTTGACGCAGTTGACGGCCCGATGCCGCAAACCCGTTTTGTGACCCAGAAAGCCTTTGCGCTGGGCCTGAAACCTATCGTGGTCATCAACAAAATCGACCGCCCCGGGGCTCGCCCCGACTGGGTTATCGACCAGACTTTCGATCTGTTCGACCGTCTGGGTGCAACTGATGAACAGCTGGATTTCCCTATCGTTTATGCATCGGCCTTAAAAGGCTACGCCGGTCTGGACAGCGACATCGAAGGCGGCGATATGACACCGCTGTTCCAAACCATTATCGACAAAGTCAGCCCGCCGCCAGTGAATATCGACGGCCCGTTCCAGATGCAGGTCATCAGTCTCGATTACAACTCTTATGTCGGTGTCATCGGTATTGGCCGGATTCAGCGCGGCAGCGTTAAAACCAACCAGCAATTGACTCTAATCAACCGCGAAGGCGCCACCCGCAACTGCCGGATGCTGCAAATCTTTGGTTTCAAAGGTCTGGAACGCATTGAAGTGCCACAAGCTCAGGCCGGTGACATCATTGCCTTTACCGGTATCGATAAACTGGAAATTTCCGACACCCTCTGCCAGCAAGATGCGGTTGAAGCCTTGCCGCCACTGAAAGTCGATGAACCAACCGTGAGCATGACCTTCCAAGTCAATAACTCACCGTTTGCCGGTAAAGAAGGCAAATTCGTCACTTCCCGCCAGATCCGCGACCGTCTGCATAAAGAACTGCAGCACAACGTGGCTTTGCGCGTCGAAGACACCGCCGATCCGGATAAATTCAAAGTTTCCGGCCGTGGCGAACTGCATTTATCGATTCTGATTGAAAACATGCGCCGTGAAGGTTTCGAGCTGGGCGTTTCGAGACCGGAAGTAATCATCAAGGAAATCGACGGCGTCATGAGTGAACCATTTGAAATGGTAACTATCGAAGTCGAAGAAGAGCATCAGGGCACTATCATGGAAAAACTCGGTGAGCGTAAAGGCGACTTGCTGAACATGGTTCCCGATGGCAAGGGCCGGATTCGTCTGGAATACATGGTGCCTTCGCGTGGCCTGATCGGCTTCCAGACCGAGTTTATGACCTCGACTTCCGGTTCCGGTCTTTTCTACCATGTGTTCGACCATTACGGCCCAACCAAACCGGGCGTGATCGGCATGCGCAAACGCGGTGTGCTGGTATCGATGGTACAAGGTAAAGCGCTGGCTTATGCGTTGTTTGCGTTGCAGGAACGTGGCGAACTGTTCCTAGTTCACGCTGACGAAGTCTATGAAGGCATGCTGGTCGGGATTCATTCCAGAGCCAACGACTTAGTGGTTAACCCCACCAAAGCCAAACAGCTGACCAACATCCGCGCCGCCGGTACTGACGAAAACCTGACGCTGACCCGTATTCAGAAAATGACACTGGAGCAGGCTTTAGAGTTTATCGACGAAGACGAACTGGTCGAAGTCACACCACAGTCCATCCGCCTGCGCAAAAAACTGCTGTCAGAAAACGACCGCAAACGCGCATCAAGAGCTGCCGAATAAGCGCTCACTCAATCAGTCAGGTGCGGCAATGCTGCACCTGATTCTCTGCTTGTTATCCTCACTCAGTCCGCTTAATCACTAACCGTCCCGGCTGGCAGCGCATTTTGCCTCATGCTACACTCGCCGCCGTTACGACGTCCTTAGCAATACAAAGTAATGTGACGCCGCTACAAGTCGATTATCTGTTGCGTACTGCCGATACACGGGAACAAGCCATCATCAGACTCTCTGCGACAGCACCCGATGATCCGGTACTGTACGATTTGTATCGTAATGCCGCGATCTCGATCTGGTGTTACGCAACCCGGCAGATTTATCCGTCAGTTGCCAGGGCGTTTTCGAATTGAAACAAGCTCTGCAGGACAGCCACCTGCCTATTCTGATCGACATTCACCAGTGGTCGGATTTACCCGACGAATACCGGCATAACATCGCCTCTCGGCACCTGGAGCTGCAAACCGGAACCTAATCGCCGTATCCGATTATGCCGTCCTGCTCTGCCCGATAATGCTTTACACCCTAAACCACGCTGCATACAGCGCCGGCAGAAACAGCAGCGTCAATGCGGTTGCAACAGTCAGTCCCCCCATGATCGCCACTGCCATCGGCCCGAAAAAGGCGCTCTGGGTTAAAGGGATCATCGCCAGAATCGCTGCTGCGGCAGTCAGAACGATGGGCCGGAAACGTCTGACCGTCGATTCGACAATCGCCTCAACCGGCGGATGACCGGCGCGGCGATCCTGATCGATCTGATCGACCAGAATCACCGAGTTACGCATGATCATCCCCGACAACGCAATCGTCCCCAGCATGGCGACAAAACCAAACGGCTGATTGAACAACAGCAAAAATAGCGTCACGCCTATCATGCCCAGCGGCGCAGTCAATAATACCAACGCTACCCGGGAGAAACTCTGCAACTGAATCATCAGTACGGTTAACACCGTAAACAGAAACAACGGCATCCCGGCAGCTACCGAGCTGCCGCCCTTGGCCGATTCTTCTACCGCCCCGCCGGTTTCCAGATGGTAACCAACCGGTAAATGCGCCTTGATTTCTGCCAGTTGCTGTTCCACCTGTTGTGACACCGTCGGCGCCTGAATCGCCCCGTAGACATGACCTCTAGCGGTGATGGTCGGCATCCGGTTACGGCGCCAGATCACCCCTTCCTCAAAAGCATATTCCAGGGTTGCCAGTTGCGACAAAGGTACGCTGTGACCGCTGGCAGTCGGCAGCATCAGATTCTGCAGACGCGATAACTGCTGGCGCTGATTTTCGACGCCTCTGACCACGACATCGATGCGCTCGATACCTTCACGAAATTCGGTGATGTATAAACCCTGAGAAGCGCCATTCAGCAAGTTGGCGACATCATTCGAGCTCAATCCCAACAGCCGGGCTTTGGACTGATCGACATTGACTTTCACCACCTTGACCGGTTCATCCCAATCCAACTGGACATTGCTCAGATGCGGATTGGCGCGCATCACATCGCTAATCTGATGACCGATCTGCCGCAAGATTGCCAGATCAGGCCCGGATACCCGGAACTGCACCGGAAAGCCGACCGGCGGCCCGTTTTCCAACCGCAGCACACTAGCTCTGAGACTGGGAAATTCCTGATTAAACAAATCCAGCAATTGCAAGCGAAGCTGTTCGCGCTGTTTCGCCCCCGCCGTCAGAATCACAAACTGGGCAAAACTGCGTTGCGGCATCTGCTGATCCAGCGGCAGATAAAAACGCGGACTGCCGGTACCGACATAGGCAATATAGTTTTCAATCCCGGTTTGCTGACTCAGCCACTGCTCCAGTTTTTTAACTTCGGCAGCACTGGCATCATACGAGGCGCTTTCCGCCAGCCGCAGATCGACAATGATTTCCGGACGGGTGGAATCAGGAAAAAACTGTTGCTGCACTAACCCGAAACCCATGATCGACAACACAAACACCAGCACCGTAATCGTAATCACCCACCAGCGCCGCGCCACGCATAAACTGACCAAGCGCCGGAAGGCCAGATAAAACGAGGTCTGATACAAAACAGCATGCTGCTGGGCCGGCGCCGCTGGCGGTAAACGCCGCACTTTCGCCCACAGCCGTTGCCACGGTGGCAGCGGCTGCGTCTGACTAAAATCCGGTAACAAGCGGTAACCCAGATAAGGCACAAATATCACCGCCGCCAGCCACGACAACAACAAAGCAATCACCACCACCTGAAAAATAGAACGGGTATATTCACCGGTTGCCGATGCCGCCGTGGCAATCGGCAGGAAGCCGGCCGCCGTCACCAGAGTTCCGCTCAACATCGGCATGGCCGTCGAGGTGTAAGCAAATGCCGCCGCTTTTTCACGTTCCCAGCCCTGTTCGATTTTTGCCGCCATCATTTCCACAGCGATAATCGCATCATCGACCAACAGTCCCAGTGCCAGAATCAGCGCGCCCAGAGAAATCTTATGCAGACCAACCCCCAATAACGCCATCATCCAGAAGGTCGCCGCCAGCACCACCGGAATACTGATGGCCACCACGATACCGCTGCGAAAACCCAGCGACAGCAGACTGACCGCTAGCACAATCACCACGGCTTCAATCAGTGATTTAACAAATTCATTCACCGAAGCCTGCACCGCCCGTGGCTGAGACGATACCTGAGTCAACTGCAAACCAACCGGTAATTGCTGCTGAATCGAGGCAATGGTTTTATCCAGCTGCCGGCCCAGTTCGATGATGTCGCCGCCGGCCTGCATCGATATCCCCAACAGCAAGGCATCCTGACCCTGAAAACGCACCCGCTCCTGCGGTGGTTGCTGATAGCCACGGCTGACTGTTGCCACATCACCAAGACGGAACTCATGATGATCGGCGCGCAGACGTATGTCGCGCAGCTGATCCAGCTGACTGTAACGACCCGAGACATCAACCCGGATATGTTCGTTCTGCAAATCAAAATGCCCGGCACTACCGATCAGATTTTGTGTCTGCAAAGTCTGGATCAGGGTATTGGTGTCGATACCCATGGTTGCCAGTTTGGCATTAGACAGTTCGATATAAATCCGCTGACTCTGCTCGCCGAAGTAATCCACCTTGCCGACATTCGGCAGCTGCAACAGCTCGGCCCTGACCACATCGGCCTGGCGTTTCAGTTCGGCATCACTATATCCATCACCGTGCAAGGCATATAGATTGCCGTAGACATCACCAAATTCGTCATTGAAAAACGGCCCTTGCACACCAGCCGGCAACGTGTGCTGAATATCTCCCAGTTTTTTGCGCACCTGATACCAGATAGTCGGCACTTCCGAGGCCGGCGCCGCTTCTTTGGCTTGCAGGAAAATCAGCGATTCTCCAGCCCGCGAATAACTACGCAAAATATCCAGCCAGGGCACTTCCTGACATTTTTTTTCCAGTTTATCGGTCAGCTGCTGCTCAACTTCGACAGCACTGGCACCCGGCCAGTAACTGCGGATCACCATCACTTTAAAGGTAAATGGCGGATCTTCGGATTGCCCCAGCTGCGTGTAAGAAGCCATACCAATAATGGTCAGTGCCAGCATGGCATAAACGACCAGAGCCGGATGACGCAAGGCCCAGTCGGACAGATTGAATTGTTTCATTACTGCCCCTTGACCTCTACCGGCCTTACCACTTGCCCCGCCACCAGCGCATGAACACCGGCAATCACCACCTGCTCACCGCCTTGCAGGCCGGCGCTGATAATGGCGCCGTCTTCGCGAAACAGCTCGGTTTTGATTACTCGTGGCTGCACCTGATGCGTATCAGGATCAACAACCCAGACGATTTGCTGGCCTTCACGCTGGGTAACCGCCGCCAACGGCAATAACCAGACCGGGCCCTGATGATGATAAAAACGTACTCCGGCAGTCATCCCCAGTCGCACCTGATTGTCAGGATCGATCAGCGTCACTCGCAGCGGATACGTCCGGGTTAGCGCATCAGCAGCCGGTGCAATTTCGCGCACTTTAGCGCTATAAACTTTTTGCGGATGCGCCCAGAAACGGACTTCAGCAACTGTATCGATGTTCACCGCCGACAGCCGCGACTCGGGTACCGAAATCGCCACTTCCATAGCTGTTGGCACCGCCAGCCTAACAATCACTTCACCG
>CAIUWU010000267.1 GCA_903902945.1 uncultured Pseudomonadota bacterium | reverse complement strand
GTTCTGACCGAACAGAGCAATCTCTACAAAGCCAAAAGTGATTACGCCCGCAGCCGTTACGACTATCTGATCAATGCCATCCGCCTAAAAGAAGCAGACGGCAGTCTGAGCGAAGCCGACCTCGCCCAGATCAATCAATATCTGCAGAAAAACTAATCATTTCGGCTGACTGCCCTGCAGCTGTCTGACCGCTGCAGCCAGCTCCAGCCCCAAATCATGCAAACACTGGCTTTGCGCCGCGACTATATTCTCTGCCTGATCATCGCTGTCAATACTGCAAGCAAATTGCTGACTCAACAGCGTCTGATCAGCACGTTTGATTTGCCATTGACCTTTTAAGCGGCTGTGCAGACTGGCGGTCTGATGAAACTCCAACACATCGATGACCAGCTGATAATCAACCGCTTGCCGCTGTGCCCACGGATAACGCAGCACCTGCTTCAGCCCCAGTTGCTGACTTAACTGCTGCACCAGCACCCGACTGATATTCTGGTCGAGATGCTCGGCCCAGCGATGATGTTCATCAAACTGATACTGATGCTCACCGGTGGCAATCACCATCTGCGGCCGGTTCAGATATTCCGGCAAATGCACCGGCCCCAGCCCCACCACGATTGTGTCCGGAACCGGTGTCGGTGCCGGCGATGTCTGTGCCAGCGGTTCCAGCATGTAAAAATGCAGATCACTGCCCGCACAACCGCTAACAGCCGCTGACAGAACCAGCGCAAGGGCGCTTAATGCTTTATTTGCCATAAATAATCGCCTCGGGTTGGCGCTCCAAAGATTCAGTTAGGTCTTTTAAGGATCGGGAAGCATCACGAATGCCAAACAAAGCCTGGCCCAACGGCGAATCCGGGGTAGCCAGATGTTCGACTTCCTGCAAGGTATAGTGCGATTCTTGTAATACTTTGCTAGCAAGTTGCAGACTTTGCTCGGTTGATTTGAGGACAGGCTGCATCTGTTTATTGAATTCCTGCAAAGTAAGCCGGGTATCAGCGGCGGCACCGTTGACATTGACCAATAACGGGCCGGTTTGCTGATTCAGCGTAACCATCAGTTTCTGGGTTTCCTGCAACGACTTCGCCAGCGCCGCCAGCGAGTTTCTCATATCATCCGATTTCAGCAGATCGCGGGTTTCCTTTAAGGTTTCCGATAAATCCTTGACCATCTGCTCC
Organism: uncultured Pseudomonadota bacterium; assembly: GCA_903902945.1. Classification (GTDB taxonomy): domain Bacteria; phylum Pseudomonadota; class Gammaproteobacteria; order Methylococcales; family Methylomonadaceae; genus Methylomonas. Next base: position 6,877 of record CAIUWU010000267.1, on the reverse strand, counting down.
AGCGGTAACTCTTTGGCCTTATTCAAAATGGCATCGGCAGTATTGCGGATTTCATCAACCGTGGTCGGCACACTCGGCAATTCGGGCAGATTCCGATAGTTTCTGTTGGTGATATTGCCCGGTTTGGCGGTATAAAAATTCAGATCGACATACAGCAATCCGGTTAGCAGACTCTGATTTTCCAGACGCGCTTTCAGACCGGCATTAATCAGCCGCTGCGCATCTTCTTTCCATTCCTGTTCGCTATGAGCGATATGGCGTTCACCACCGGAGAAATCGCGCAGCAACTGCGGATCAATTTCAATCACCACCGGCTTGAAAATACGCCCGGTTACTGTGTCAACTTCCAGTGATATTTCCTTGATCTTGCCGATTTGTACGCCTTGTAATTTAACCGGAGCACCGACATTGAGTCCGTTAAGTGCCGAGTCGAAAAAAATCACATAGTATTTTTTCTCTTTAAAAAAATCGTTGCCGCCAAATAACAAGACACCGAGTATCAACAGGCTAATCGCACCGAATAAAAAGCTGCCTATTGCCAGTGGTTTGATGGGTTTGCTCATGCGTTAACTCCCTTGTCGGCAGCCTGATGATTACCGCGGGTTAAAAATTGAATGATTTTGGGATCGGAACTGCTTGCCAGTAACTCATGGGGTGAACCGCTGGCAATCAGAGTTTTGCTGTCGGCATCCAGAAAAATGGCATTACTGCCAATTGCAAAAATACTCGCCAGTTCATGGGTCACAATAACTACGGTGGCCGACAAACTATCCCGTAAACGCAAAATCAGGTCATCCAGATGTTTGGCAGTAATCGGATCAAGCCCCGCCGATGGCTCATCAAAAAACAGAATGTCCGGGTCTAGCGCCATCGCCCTGGCCAGACCAGCGCGTTTCTGCATGCCGCCGCTCAGCTGAGCCGGATAATAATCTTCGAAGCCGGCCAGACCGACCAGCGCCAGTTTATAGGCCACGATGTCACGGATTTTTTTAGCGGCTAACCGGGTGGATTCGGTTAATGGCAAGGCTACATTTTCGGCCAGCGTCAGCGAACTCAGCAGCCCGCCACTTTGAAACAGCACTCCGTTTTTTCTCAACAGCTGCTGACGCGCTTGCGGGCCGGCAGCCAATAAACTGGCACCGCCATAAAAAATCTCACCCTGGGCCGGCGCCTGCAAGCCAATCAAATGGCGCAGCAAAGTGCTTTTGCCACAACCGCTGCCCCCCATGATCACAAAAATATCGCCCCGGTTGATGGTGAAATTCAGATCGCGCTGGATCAGAACCTCGCCATAAGCCATGCTCAGATTACGCACCGAAATGACCGCCTGATTCATCTCAGACTCCCAGCCGGTTGCAAATCAAGGTCATGACCGAATCGGCGACCACAATAAACACAATACTGGTCACCACGGCAGAGGTTGCGGCATCGCCAACCGCAGAAGCGCTACGGCCACATTGCATGCCGCGCAGGCAACCGGCCAGCGCAATCAGAATGCCAAACACTGCGCATTTGATGAAACCGATTACGAAATCCTTCATCTGTACGGCGTTTATAGTGCGATCGACATATTCGGTTACCGAAATATCGAATAGGGTAATCGATACCATTGCGCCGCCAATGATGCCCATCAGATCAGCATAAAGACACAGCAACGGCATGATTAGAATCAATGCCGTCATGCGTGGAATCACTAAAAAAGCCAGCGGCTCCAGATTCATGGTTTTCAGCGCGTCGATTTCATCATTGACCCGCATGGTGCCCAGCTGTGCCGCGTAAGCGGCGCCGGTGCGTCCCGACATGATGATCGCTGTCATCAAACCGCCCATTTCCCGGGTCATCCCCAGACTGACCAGATTGGCGATATAAATTTCAGCACCAAACAATGATAGCTGCACTGCGCCAACAAAGGCCAGAATCAACCCTACCAGCAAGCTGATCAAAGTCACGATGGGCAAGGCGGCCGGACCGCATTCCTGAATCTGTAACCATAAATCAACCCGGCGGAAATGGCTGTTGCCACGCAACAGATCATAAACAGTCATCACCAGCAAGCCGACAAACTCCAGCAGTGCCGACAGATCATTGCTTACACTTGCAAGCGTTTGACGGATGCTGTCTATCCAGCTAGCCGCTTGTATCGGCGATTTGATTTCAGCGCCTTCAGGCGCCGTATAGACCAACTTCAGCAAGCCTTGTATCGCCTCTGGCAGACTGCTTCTGTCCACCAGCACACCGGTTTGATGGGCAACTTCGAGAATAGTGATGATTTCGGTGACCAGGACGCTATCCCAGCGCCCCAGTTCGGCCGTGGTAAATAGCAGACGACTGCCTGCAGGTAACTGACCGATAGCGCTGACAATCGACCCGGTATCTTTGCTCTCGGCATCGATTAGCCAATCCCCGGTCAAGGCTATTTCATAGATGTGTTGATGCTGATGCAGAACAATATCGGCGGTTTGGCTGGAGGTTCCCAAAGTGGCTAATCCTTTGTTAAAACACTGGCCGCGATTATAGACCAGCTGACTTCAATTCCGTTTTTTACAGGAAAAAATAACAAATTTGGCATTGCTGGCGATCTGCTGACAATTACCGAACAGTTTTTTGAGACTGACATGATAGTTAAGGTGGCGGTTACCGATAACTCGTAATTCCCCACCCGGCCGCAGCACCTGTAATGACTGCCGGAACATCTGCCAGGCAATCTGATCCCCGACACTGTGTTGCTGATGAAAAGGCGGATTACAGATGATGTAATCGGCCGATGCCGCAGCCATACCGGTCAAACAATCGGCGGCAATAAATTCGGCGGCAGACGCGCCAGGACAGGCTCTGGCAAAGTTTTCCCGCGCCGAGGCCAGCGCCATGAATGATTCATCGACGAAAATCACCTTAGCATCGGCCGTATTGCCTGCCACGCTGACGCCGACAATCCCATTGCCACACCCCAGATCAATCACGGTCTGAGCCGCAGCTACTGCCGGCAAATGCTGTAATAAAAACCGGGTACCGATATCCAGACTTTCCCGTGAAAAGACATTGGCATGATTGCAAATCAGCAGACCAGTGCCCTCCAGCTTGAATCGGGTCGGATACGGATTGGCCGGTATCGTCAGCAGCGGATCGAGCCGGGCAACGATTAACCGGGCTTTTTTGACCGCCAATGAGCTTGTGGTCGGACCGATGATTTTTTCAAACAGTTTCCAGACATTCGGCGTTAGATTTTTTACCATGCCGGCGGCGATGATCTGAGTCTCCGGCTTTAACCAGGGACGCAGCTGGTGTAACTGAAATTCCAACAAGGCCAGCGTTTTGGGTACTTTAATCAGCACATAATCCCAGACCTGTTCGGGCTGCGCCAGACTATCCAGCAATCGGATACTGTCGCTGTCAATCTGATTGGCGGCCAAATTGATCCGGGTTGCCTGCTGCGACAGATAAGAATCTGACAGCGCTACCGGCTGGAAGGCATGCAAAGCAACAGCCAGCGCTCCGAAACTGTCATTGACAATCAAAACCCTGGCATGCCGCTGTGGCAGCCCTTGCTCGGCCAGATAGTTGAGCACATATTCGTCGGCCGCATCCCAGGCCCTGAGTAATTCCTGTTTACGCAGCGGCAACCGCTGTAACTGGAAACTACCCTGGGCTACCTGTAAAACTGTATCCATGCTCAGAATTTTCAGCTTGATGGTTGCAATCTGAACAAACGCCGAAAATTGTCACAGGATTCGCTGGCAACCTGTTCGGTACGGCAATGGCGTAAACCCGCAATCATCTCGGCGACATATCTGACATAGAGCGGATAATTCGGCTTGCCGCGATACGGTACCGGCGCCAGATAAGGTGAATCGGTTTCAATTAAATAACGGTCGGCCGGAATACGGCGAGCCACCTCTTGAATCGCGGTGGCATTCTTGAACGTGACAATCCCAGAAAAAGAAATATAAAAATTCAAAGCCAGCGCCCGTTCCGCATAAGCCCAGTCTTCGGTAAAACAATGAATAATCCCACCCACCTGATCAGCGCCTTCGGCTTCCAGAATATCCAGCGCCTCCTGACCGGCTTCCCGGGTGTGGATAATCAGCGGTTTATTCAGAGTTTTGGCAACCTGAATGTGATTTCTGAAACGCTGCTTCTGCCATTCCAGATCACCACTACCGTGAAAATAATCCAAACCGGTTTCGCCGATAGCGATAACTTTGTCATCACTGGCCAAGGCCAGTAACTGATCGACCTCAGGCTCCGGGCTGTCGGTGACGTTAGGATGCACACCTACCGACAAGGAAATCTGCGCATAAGGTTTAACCAGTTCGACCATCGCCGGATAAGCATCAAGATCGATCCCGATACAGAGCATGTGCTCAATCTGTTGCTGAGCGGCAGCAGTCATAAATTGTGCAAAGTCATGCTGATAAGGGGCCAAATCGATTTTATCGAGATGGCAGTGTGAATCAATAAACATAAAACGGCATCAGAGTCATTAAAATGGATAAATTATAAAGGATGGCTTACGGTAGAACGCCGGATTTAGCGGTTATTCAGCTGCCACCAGTCCAGCAATAAAGCTTCGATCAACAGCTGTTTGTTCAGGGTGGTGGTCAGTTTTGCGCGACTGGTCAACACTGTATCGTAATAGCGATAAAGACCTTTTAAATCCAGTTTGGCAGCCAGTTGTTGCAGACTGGCTTGCAGATCACGACTGCCGATGCGGGCCGACGGGCCGGCAAGCGCTAGTTTTAGCAAATCCGCCAACCACAATGCCAGCCAGCTCAACAGCCGCTCCAGCTCGATCTGATCAAATTTCTGCCAGCGTTCGGCGATTTCCGCTAAATGACTATGACTGGCGGCCATTTTCAACCAGTCCTGAAACAACTGCTGGCGGAGGGCCATTTTATCGGTTTGGGCATAATCCAATGCCAGCAACGGGGAACCCAGCGCCATTTCCAGCAACATATCAGCATCGCCGCTGACCCCCTGCTCGGCCAGCCAGCGCCGGCTCTGCTCGGCAGCCGGCGACAAAAAAACCAGTTTCTGACAGCGACTGCGGATCGTGGCCGGCAGACGACTGGCATACTGACCAAGCAATATAAAACAGGTGCGCTCGGTAGGTTCTTCCAGACATTTCAAAAAGGCATTGGCAGCGGCAACATTCAAAGCATCGGCGGGCTCTATCACCACCACCCGATAGCGTTCAAACTGCGGCTTGAGCGCCAGCTTTTGATTTAACTGGCGAATCTGATCGATACCAATCGCTTTACCGGTTTCTTCCGGGGCAATCCGCAGATAGTCGGGATGAGTGCCGGCGGCCAGTAACTGACAACTGCTGCACTCGCCACAAGCCAGTGCAGTTTGCTCCGCTGTCTGACATAACAGCGCGGCTGCATATTGATCAGCCAGCTGGCGTTTGCCCAGCCCGGCGCGACCTGTCAACAGCAAGGCCTGAGGAATGCGCTGCTGCAATACATAAGCTTGCAGTTGCTGCCAGTGCGCTGTTTGCCAGGGATAGAGAGGCGCAGTTGACGGTTTCATAGCGTGATTAAAGCAGTCAACACCTCAACAATCTGCTGCTGTACATCCGGCAATGGCAGGCTGGCGTCAATAATCCGGTAGCGCTGCGGACTGGCCTGGGCCTGTTGCAAATAACTGTGCCGCACCCGCTCGAAAAAGTCGTAGCGTTCGCTTTCAAAACGATCCAAGGCACCGCGTTTGCTGGCTCTTTGCATGCCGGTGGCAACCGGCGCATCCAGTAACAGAGTTAAATCGGGCCTGAGACTGCCTTGCACGGTATTTTCCAGCATGCTGATCATCTGGATATCCAGTCCACGACCACCGCCCTGGTAGGCGTAAGTAGCATCGGTAAACCGGTCGCATAACACCCAGCGTCCCTGTTGCAGAGAGGGAAGGATCAGATGTTGCAGGTGTTGGGCGCGGGCGGCGAAGACTAGCAACAGTTCGGCTTGTTGGGTCAGTGACTCCTGATGCTGCTCCAGCAGCAAGGCACGAATTTTCTCGGCCAGTTCGGTGCCGCCCGGCTCACGGGTAACGCTGACCTGAATATTGCGGCTTTGCAGCCAATCCTGCATGAATTGCAAATTGGTGGATTTGCCGACGCCTTCGCCGCCTTCCAAAGTAATAAATAATCCCGGTTTCATCGTTGATATCGATCTACGTATTTTTCGTGTTCGGCTAAAGTGGCAGAAAAGGCATGGCGGCCATTACCGCGTGAGACAAAATAAAGTGCGTCACCGTTTTCCGGATGCAAGGCCGCATAAATCGCTTCTCTGCCCGGCATGGCAATCGGTGTCGGCGGCAATCCTTCGATGACATAGGTGTTATAAGGCGTTGGCTCACGTAAATCCTTGTGTTTGATGTCACCATGATAATCATCGCCCATGCCGTAAATGACGGTAGGATCGGTTTGCAACAACATGCCTTTTCTCAGCCGCCGGCTAAACACCCCGGCAATCTGTTGTCGCTCTTCGCGGGCGGCAGTTTCCTTTTCCACAATCGAAGCCAGAATCAGGGCCTGATACGGGTCTTGCAAGGGTATCTGTTGATCCCGGTTCTGCCATTCATGTGCCAGCACCCGCTGCATTTTGTCGTGCGCCCAGCGCAGCAGTTCAACGTCGGCAGTATTTTTTTCGAAGAAATAGGTATCCGGAAAAAACAGCCCTTCGGGATGGGTTTTGTCTGAACCGACATGCGCCATGATGTCTTTGAACTGCACATCGGTTAGCGTGTGCTGCAGATTGGGATTTTCACTGATAGCTTGGTAAATTTTTTTAAATGACCAGCCTTCGGGAAAAGTAATGCTGTATCGGCGCGTCTTCCCGGAAGCAAACAAGGCCAGAATGTCGGTACCGGTTGAACCTTTGGG
>CAIUWU010000266.1 GCA_903902945.1 uncultured Pseudomonadota bacterium | reverse complement strand
GGTTTGTTTTTCCGCGGTATGTATTCTGACGGTAAAACCGAGGTCTATTCTTACACCTCGACGGATCAATCAGTGTCGCTGGGAGCCTTGATTAAAGGGACACGCTGGCAACGGCGCAAAGATACGGTGGGTATTGGATACGCCCAAGGCTGGCTATCCAAGCAGCATGTCCAGTATCTGGGAGCCGGCGGGATTGATGGTTTTATTGGTGATGGCAAAATTCGCTACCGACCCGAGCAAGTGCTTGATATTTTTTACAGCTATCATCTTTGGAACAGCCTGTGGTTGTCGGCTGATTATCAGCATATTGCCAACCCGGCTTATAACGCCGATCGTGGCCCGGTTGATGTTTACGCGGCCAAAATTCATCTCGAATTCTGATTTGTTACCGTTTGCTTGAGCAATGCCATTAAATCAATTATCTGAAATGCCCACCGTTTCCTCGGCGATTCATGAAGCTGTGGCACCGGTATTTTTACTAACCGGTATCGGGTCGATTCTGGGGGTGTTAACCAACCGTCTAGGACGTGCGATTGACAGGGCGCGGCGGCTTAATGAGATGAATCCCGAGCAACGCAATAAATTCGCCGAGGAAATGGCGATTATCGTTAAACGGATCTTCTGGATTCGCCTGGCGATTAGCCTGATTACCTTATCGGCCCTGAGCATTTGTATGTCGATTGCCTTTCTGTTTATTGTGGTTGAAATGAAACTGGATCTGCCGGAGCTGGTTTCTGGGTTGTTTATTTTGGCCATGTCTGCGCTGATTCTGGGCTTGTTATGCTTTTTACGGGAGATTGCTTTGGCAGCCAAAGAGGTTGTGAATCCCAGGTGAGGGGGCATTTGTCAGTCGGGCGAAAAATTTCGTCGTTCTGTTGCGATTAGTCGGCGGCCGAAAAGGCTTTTCCATTATCATTGGCGCCTATTATTCAGCGAAGAGGCCTGTATGACTGAAAATGCAGTTGTTATCAAAATCAATTACGCCAATAAAAAAACCAGCACACCTGCTGCCACCCCGCCCATGATCACAGTCTGGCATGTGCCGAGAATAATAGCCGCTCTGGTGATTGTGCTCGGCTTGATTGTCTGGTTTTGGCCGGCAGCCGAGGTCGAAATTTCGACTCCCAATCCCACCGAGATTGCGGCCCCTCAAATCGAGACCGAAAGTGCCTATCAGGCTCCTGTAATCGCCAGCGCTGCAACAGACCATGATCAGGCCGCACCCAAACCGCTTCTTACCGATAGTGGTGATTTAAAGTCAGTGATTAATGACAAGCATGTGACCAGGGCGGCTTTGGTAATAGCAATCAATGCCGGCGAACCTAATGAGCGGATTAACCCCGTGGTTCAACTTGAGAATAAGCAATCGTTAGACTTGTTTTATTTTTCTCAGGTGAAGCGGTTACAACACAAACCTCTTTATCATCAATGGTTTAAGGATGATCAGCTAATACTTCAAAAAGAGCTGATAGCATCCCATACTGTGTCGAAACTGATTTCGTCAAGAAAAATTTAGCGTCAAAGATAAAGGCGTCTGGCGAGTGGCGATGACTGATCAAAAGGGCAAAGTCTTGAGTGAAAGCCGATTTGTGATCAAGTAAATTCAATCCAAGGTAACCGATGACTGCTGATAGAGCGAGTTCGGTTGCCAGTGTTCGATAGCCCATTGCAGGATCTCATTTACAGGGCTGCCTCTGAGTTCTGCGGGAGGGTGCTGTTTAAGCAAATCCAATAATTGGAACAATACCCGTGACGGCTGACTTGGAGCGACGGCTTGGGCGCCGGTCTGTTTGCTAAGTTTATGGCCTTGGTGGTCAACTATCACCGGAATATGCATATAGTCGGGCGACTGATAACCCAGTAATTGTTGGAGATACAGTTGTCTGGATGTCGATTCCAGTAAGTCAAAGCCACGAACCACATGATTGACCTGCTGACGGTGATCATCGATCACTACCGCTAACTGATAAGCAACGATAGCGTCTTTGCGTCTGATCACAAAATCGCCGTACTGGCTGCCGACATTTTCAATCACCGGGCCTTGCAGTCTGTCGTTAAAAGCGATGACAGTGTGTGGCGTTTTGAGTCTTAGCGCGTGTTGTTGATCGGCTTGAAAGGCCAAATTCCGGCACAAGCCCGGATAAATGCCCGGATATTCCGATAATTGCTTGCGACTGCAATAGCAGGGGTAGGTATGATTATTCAGCCCCAGGGCTGCAATGGCGCTTTGATATTGATCCTGATGGCTGCTTTGGTAATCAACCTGACCATCCCAGTGTAAACCGAAGCTTTCCAGACATTTGAGAATTGCCGTATCGGCACCGGGTTGATTGCGCGGGGTGTCAAGGTCGTCGATGCGTAACAACCATAAGCCTTGTTGCTGGCGGGCATCGAGAAAACTGGCTAGCGCGGTATAAAGAGAGCCGAGATGTAAGGGACCGGTCGGCGAAGGTGCAAACCGGCCAATGTAAGCAGACTGGGTAGACAGAATTAGCCTAGTTGTTTTTCGCGAATTTCATCCAGGGTTTTGCAATCGATACACAGCGTGGCTGTAGGACGCGCTTCCAAGCGACGAACCCCGATTTCAATGCCGCAAGTTTCGCAATAGCCATATTCGCCGGTTTCAATGGCTTTTAACGATTCATTGATTTTCTTGATCAGCTTACGCTCGCGGTCACGGGTTCTGAGTTCCAGACTGAATTCCGATTCTTGAGTGGCGCGATCATTAGGATCAGGAAAATTGGCCGCTTCATCCTGCATGTGATGAACCGTGCGATCCACTTCTTCCATTAATTCAGATTTCCAGTTATTAAGAATG
>CAIUWU010000265.1 GCA_903902945.1 uncultured Pseudomonadota bacterium | reverse complement strand
GATTGTCGATCAGGATAATCAGGTCAAAGGTATTTTTACCGATGGTGATTTACGGCGGATGCTGGAGAAAGGGGTGGATGTGCGCGCTGCTTTAATTGATCAGGTGATGACTGCCGGCTGTCTGACCATCAGTGATGATTTGCTGGCGGCTGAAGCCTTGCAGATTATGGAAGCCAAAAAAATCAACGCCTTGCTGGTTGTCGATCATCGGCAGCAGTTGCAGGGGGCTCTGAATATGCACGATTTGCTGCGTGCCGGTATTGTCTAGGATGGTTATGTCCGATCTGAATCCTCAGCAGATAGCCAAAATTAAAGCGCTCAAATTGCTGATTCTCGATGTCGATGGTGTCTTGACTGATGGACGCTTGTTTTTCGATCAGCAAGGCCAGGAATATAAATGCTTTCACGCCCGTGACGGACACGGTATTAAATTGCTCAGGCAGTCCGGTGTCGAAGTGGCGGTGATTTCCGGGCGTAAATCGGCCAGTGTCGCCTTAAGAATGCAAAGTCTCGGGGTCGAGCATGTCTATCAGGGACACGAAAACAAACGGCAGGCGTTTCAGGAAATTCTGCAGATTTTGCAATTAAAACCCGAACAGGCCGCTCATGTCGGTGATGATGTGCTGGATTTGCCTATCATGACCCAAGCCGGATTTGCGGTTGCCGTGGCAGATGCCAATTTCGCGGTTAAGCAGTATGCCGACTGGTGTACCGAGGCATCGGGTGGGCAGGGCGCGGTGCGCGAAGTGTGTGATCTGATCATGCAGGTTCAGGGAACTTTTGAATCGGTATTAAAGACTTACTTATGACAGTGCTTCACGAGTTCAGAGCTTATCTGCTGATTGCAGTAGTGGCGCTGCTATCCTGGTGGTGGATGCGGACCCAAGAGTTGCCGGGTCAGCAGAAAATCGTGATGGACAGCAGTCCGGATTTAATCAGCAAAGGCTATTACAAGATGCCGATGGACAGCGACGGTGCCCCTAAAAGCGAGTTGTGGGCCGATGAAATGCAGCATTTTGCTAAAGATGGCACCACCCATTTCACGCGTCCGCTGATGCATTTGTTCAAGCCGCAGCAGGCGCCTTGGGTGATCAAGTCGGAAACCGCTATCATGGCCGCCGATGGCGATAATTTGCAGCTGAACGGCAAGACTCTGATTGACCGGGCTGCCTCAGCCAACAATCGGGCTTTAACGATAGAGACGGCAGACCTGCGGGTTAAATTGTCGACTAATTATGCAGAAACGCAGGCTTATACGGAGTTGATAAGCCGGCCTGATAAAACGACCGGTAAAGGGATGGAAGTAACCTTTGTCAGTCCTATTAATCTGAAATTATTATCTTCAGTTAAAGGCTACTATGAGCTTAATAAGTAAAATACTAAGCTTGCTGCTGGTGCTCAATGCCAGTCAAGCGTGGGCCTTGGAGTCAGATCCGGATCAGCCCATTAACATCGATTCCGATAATGCGGTTTATGATGAGAAGCAACAGACCAGTACCTATATCGGTCATGTGATTGCAACCCAGGGGTCAATCAAAGTTGATGCCGATAAACTGGTGGTTTTCATGAAAGATGGTAATGTCACCAAAATGGTTGCTACCGGACAGCCTTCGCATTTCAGGCAATTGCCGGCGGTCGGCAAGGAAGAAATGTTTGGCGAGGGTTTGACCAATGAATATTACCCTGACCAGAGTCTGATCATCTTTATGCATAAGGCGTCGGTTTGGCAGGGCGATGCCAAACAGTCCAGTGACTATATTCAGTACGATACCAAGAATTCGCTGCTGAAGGCCGGCGAGTCCAATAATGACAGTAAGCGGGTGCATTCGGTGATCAAGCCCAAGCCAAAAACAGCAGCGAAGGCGCAATGATATGACCCGTCTAATCGCAGATCGTTTGCATAAAACATATAACAAACGGCATGTCGTTTCCGGTGTCAGTCTCGAAGTGAATACCGGCGAGGTGGTGGGTTTGTTAGGACCTAACGGGGCTGGTAAGACCACCAGTTTTTATATGCTGGTCGGATTAGTCCAGGCGGACAGCGGTGATATTTTTCTGGATGATTTGTGTGTCACCAATCATCCGATGCATAGACGAGCGCGGTTGGGGATAGGTTATCTGGCCCAGGAAGCCTCGGTATTCCGCAAGTTGTCGGTAGCCGATAATCTGCGCGCGGTATTGCAGATGCGTAACGATCTCAGCGATAGCCATATCGAGTTAATGATTGATGATTTGCTGGCCGAATTTGGTATCGGGCACTTGCGTGATCAAAAAGCATTAGGTTTGTCCGGCGGTGAGCGGCGTCGGGTTGAAATTGCCCGGGCGCTGGCATCAGAACCGCAATTCATTTTGCTGGATGAACCGTTCGCCGGGGTTGATCCGATTTCGGTGCTGGATTTGCAAAAAATTATTGCCCACCTCAAGCATCGCGGTATCGGAATTTTGATTACCGAGCATAAGGTCAGGGAAACCCTGGAGATTTGTGACAGGGCTTATATTCTCAATGAAGGCAAGGTGATTGCCGAAGGTGATGCGGAAGAACTGGTTGGTAATGAAGAGGTTCGCCGCGTGTATCTGGGTGAAAAGTTCAGCTTATAAATGACAACGCCATGAAACAATCCTTACAGCTTCGTATTGGTCAAAGTTTAACCATGACCCCGCAATTGCAGCAGGCTATCAAACTGCTGCAAATGTCGACCCTGGATTTACAGCAGGAAATTCAGCAGGCTCTGGAGTCCAACCTGATGCTGGAATTGGAAGATGAGGATTATCCAGTCGATTTTCGCGAGAAAAAGATTGATAACAGCGATCATGTTACCAGTGAAGGATCGCAGACCGATATTCCCGATGAGTTGCCGGTTGATGTCAGTTGGGACGATGTTTACGACTCAGCCGTGTCGGTCAGCGATGAAGCCGCAGAGGCCGGTGATAGCAGCGACTATCAGAATATTCAGACCCATGCGCTGAATATTCGTGATCATTTGCGCTGGCAGTTAGAGATGCTGCCGATTTCCGACCGCGATTATGCGATTGCTGTTTCGATCATCGATTCAATCAATGGCGATGGCTATCTGGCGTGTGGTGTTGAGGATATTTTTCAGGGGTTGCAGGATCAGTTGCAGGAGTTGGATCTTGCCGAAGTCAGCGCTGTATTGCATATGATTCAGAATTTTGACCCGGTTGGTGTGGCAGCGGTCGATCTGGCTGACTGTCTGGCCTTGCAGTTGCAACAGTTGCCGGAAAACACCCCCTACCAAGCAGAAGCGCTAGCATTTGTCCGTGAACATCTGGAATTGCTGACCAGTTGCGATCAGGCCAAGCTGATCAAGCGTCTGGGGTTATCCGAGCAGCAATTGCAAGGTTTGCTGGCGTTGATCCGTTCGCTGGATCCTAAGCCCGGTGCGCGCTTGCAGGAAACCGATCTTGAATATGTAGTGCCGGATGTATTTGTCACCAAAGCCAAAGGTAAGTGGCTGGTGTCTCTCAATCCGGACATTGCCCCTAAACTCAGGGTTAACCCGGTGTATTCTGCGATGATCAAACGGGCTGACAACAGTCAGGATAATGTCACCATGAAGAACCATCTTCAGGAGGCACGCTGGTTTATCAAGAGTTTGCATAGCCGGAATGAAACTCTGTTGCGGGTGGCTAAAAGTATCGTCGAGAAACAGGGTGATTTTTTTGAGTACGGTGCTATTGCGATGAAGCCCATGGTGTTGCGCGATATTGCCGATGAGTTGGATTTGCACGAGTCGACCATTTCCAGAGTCACGACCCAGAAGTTTATGCATACGCCGCAAGGCGTCATTGAATTTAAGTATTTTTTCTCCAGCCATGTCAGTACCGATGGTGGAGGAGAGTGTTCAGCCACTGCTATCAGAGCGCTGATAAAAGAATTGGTCGGTAATGAAAATCCGGTCAAGCCATTAAGCGATAGTAAAATATCCGACTTATTAAACGAGAAAGGGATTAATGTAGCGCGTCGCACTATTGCAAAATATCGCGAAGCGATGTTGATTCCACCCACCAGCCAACGAAAAAGGCTGATTTAATCCCTAATTAGAAGCATATACATCATTAAGGAGTATGCCATGCAAGTTAGTATCACCGGTCATCATGTAGAAGTTACACAAGCTTTGAAAACACATGTTGAGGAAAAACTGGGCAAATTAACCCGTCACTTTGACAATGTAGTCG
>CAIUWU010000264.1 GCA_903902945.1 uncultured Pseudomonadota bacterium | reverse complement strand
CCCACCAGGCTTTCGACTTCCCGGCGATTTTTATCAACAAAACGCTGCTTTTCTTCTTCGCTGGAATCATCGGCATCCAGCTCGATCCATGCGCCCATCGCCAGATTCATACCACTTTTGGCTGCCAGCTCCGGTACGATTTCCATGCCATCGAGAGAGGTATAGGTTCTGATTGAATGCGCCTTGTCGGTCAGAAACTCCACATCGGACAGAATCTGTTCTTTAGTCGGCAGAATCCCCTTTTGCGGATTCGAGTCACGACGCATGGGGCTGAAGGTCAAACCCATCATGGTTTTATTCCATGAAGGCAACTGCAGTGGATTATTGATGTATGACCAAATGCCTAAGTTGACAGCAACCAGAAATACTAAAGTAAAGAATGTGGCGATTTTGGCTTTCATTTCGAGAAAACAACTCCAATTCGGAACAAAGAAAATTACACGCTACGGCTTGCATCTAAATTAGCAACAGCAGCCGGATGACAAGTATATGACAAGCGCAGGTTGAACCTGAAATCTGCCAGGCTGAGAACTGTTACAGGCGACCTCAAAAAAACATCTCGCAAGCCTATGAACCCGCAGTGGATCTGCCGGATTCATAGGCTTGCGAGATGCAAAAAAAGAACTGCTATGCTAAAGACAGGATTTCAGTTCGACCCTTAGTGCTGATAGTGAGTTTGCCTTCTCTGGCAAGCCAACCAATCGCCCGCTGTACATCCTGCTTGCCAAGGCCGGTTTCGGTCGCGATTTTAGTAGCACTCGCCTCACCGTTTTCCGCCAAAAACTGCCAAACTTGGCCTGCTGATTCACCGATCACATCACTCATATTGACCTCTCACTGGTTTAACAACTTTTGAATTGACATAAAAACACAAACTCTACCGTTTAGCGATCTTCCGGCAAGACAATATTCAACTCCAGGGTTTCCTGATTACCATCCTGATCAAAATGGACTGTAATCGCATCCTGACTGACATTGACATATTTACGAATGACAGCCAGCAATTCCTGCTGCAATTCGGGGAGATAAGAGGGCTGATTACGGGAAGCGCGTTCATGAGCAACCAGAATCTGCAACCGTTCTTTTGCTAAAGATGCTGAATTAGGCTTCGATGATCGAAAGTAATCCAATAGACTCATTATTTGCTCCCGAACAGTTTGCTAAATAAGCCGCCTTTTTTCTCATCAATGAAACGATGTGGTCTGTCCTCACCTAAATAGCGGGCCACAATATCAGCATAAGCCTGGCCAGCATCACTTTGCTCGTCCAGGATTACAGGGGTACCGGAGTTTGACGCATTGAGTACCGATTTGGATTCTGGGATAACCCCCAGCAAATGCAAAGACAGAATTTCTTGCACATCTTCAACACTCAGCATTTCGCCCAGCTTAACCCTTTCCGGGGAGTAACGGGACAATAAGAGATATTCTTTGATCGGCTCTTCGCCATTTTCTGCACGGCGGGACTTGCTCGATAAAATACCCAGCATACGATCAGAATCACGCACCGATGAAACCTCGGGGTTAGTCACCACAAAAGCATCATCGGCAAAATACATTGCCAGCGTCGCGCCACGTTCGATACCTGCCGGCGAATCGCAGACAATATATTTAAAGTCTTTCGACAACTCTTCGAGAATTTTCTCGACACCCTCGGTGGTTAAAGCATCTTTATCACGGGTTTGCGAAGCAGGCAGAATGAAAAGGTTTTCACAGCGTTTGTCCTTGATCAGCGCCTGATTCAAGGTGGCTTCGTTATTAATCACATTGACCAGATCGTAAACCACTCGACGCTCACACCCCATGATCAGATCCAAATTGCGCAAACCCACATCAAAATCGATAACAGCCGTTTTGTGTCCGTGCTTTGCCAAGCCCATCGCAATCGCTGCGCTGGTAGTGGTCTTGCCAACACCGCCCTTTCCTGATGTCACTACAATTATTCTGGCCAATGTTCTTCCTCCAAGAAAAAGCTTAAATTTGTTTAATGTTCAAAGTCTCGCCATCCAGCGCAATCTGCACCGGCGTCTGTTGCGGATGCCGCATTAAGTCATCCTTAAGTTTGTAAATACCGGCAATCGAAACCAGTTCCGCCTGTAAATCCGAACAAAAAATTCTGCTCTCGGCATTGCCAAGAACACCGGCCAGAGCGCGTCCCCTTAGCGAACCATAGACATGAATATTGCCTTCGGCCATGATCTCGGCACCTGCACTGACAGTCGCAATTACAATCAAATCACCTTTGGCATAGACGCGCTGACCGGAACGAACCGGCAGGGTAATCAGTTTATTTTCTGGCAAGGGGCGATTTTCGATAGTCTTAGCTGTTTCAGCCCCTGCAGTTACCAAAGTGGCTGGCACTTTTTTGTCGGTTAATGGAGCAGTCTGACTATGCGTAGAATGCACCGGCAGATTAAGCGCCAGGGCCTGGTCATTCTGCTGATCACTACCGCCGCGAATACCAATAGGCATAAAGCCATGCTCACGGACAACAGTAATGATCTGCTCAACGGTCAGCTTACCTGCTATCGCATTGAGCTTTTGCAAATCAATTATTAACGGGGAATTTTTGAAAAACTCTGGCGCTTGAGAAACTTTTTCAGTTAATTGCTGATTAATATCAGCCAGATCGTCACTTGCCAATATAAGCACCGGGGTTACCAATGAGGTGCTTTTAAACTCTAGTACGTTTTTTTTTGCAGACGGGGTTTCAATTGCCATTGGATTTGATCAGTATCAGCAGCGATATGGCCGAGATACTATCATCTTCAATACAAAAAAGCATCGCAGTTTAGAGCAAAAACAGAGTGGCCAACCCCAGAAACGCCATAAAACCGACCACATCCGTGACAGTGGTCAGCAAGACACCGCCGGCAAGAGCCGGGTCAATACCCATTTTATCCAGCGCAACCGGAATCAGGACACCGGCAGTCGCAGCGCAAACCAGGTTAATGATCATCGCAGTCCCCAGCAATATACCTATATGAAAATTATCAAACCAGATACCCGCCACACAACTAACCACGACCGCCCAGATCAGGCCATTGACCAGACCGACCAGCACTTCCTTGTTCAGCAATTTGCCACTGTTAATCCCGGAAATTTGCCGCAACGCCAATCCGCGCACGACTAGAGTCAGGGTCTGGCTACCGGCAATCCCCCCCATACTGGCGACGATCGGCATCAATACTGCCAGGATCACAATCTGCTGAATAGTCGTTTCAAACAAGTCAATCACCGCAGAAGCCAGCAAAGCGGTCAGCAAATTGACCCCCAGCCACAGCGCCCGGCGTTTGGCGCTATCAACCACCGGCTCAAAGATATCCTGATCTTCCTGCAGACCGGCCATACTCATTAAAGAATGATCAGCCTCGTGGCGGATTAAGCCGATAACACTGTCCAATGTAATCCGCCCCACTACTTTACCGTTATCATCCAGTACCGGTGCAGACAACAACCGCAGACGTTCAAACAAAGTGGCCACATCGCGACTAGACATCCTGAACGACAATCCAGTCGTTCTGGTATCCATGACGGTTTCGACTTTACTGTGCGGATCAGCGGTCAGCAAACGATTGATATGCAACAAGCCCTGATAGCGCTCATTTCTGTCAACCACAATCAGACTGTCGGTTGCCTGCGGTAACTGGCCGCGCAATCGTAAATAACGCGACACCACATCCAGAGACACATCGGCACGAATCACCAGCACATCCTGAGACATCAGGCTGCCTGCGGTATGTTCATCATAAGCCAAGGCCTTTTCAAAATACTGGCGCTTATGCATGCCAATCGATTCCAGTACCTGCGACAACAACGGCTCTGGCAATACATGTAACAAATCCAGCATCCCGTCAGAACCAAGATGTTCGGTTGCAGCAATCAGATCTTTACGATCAGTCATTTTAAGCAGACTGGCTCCGACACTGACATTAACTTTCACCAGAATCTCACTCATTACATTAGCCGGGATCACCGCCCAGATTTTGGCCCTGTCTTCGAGTTCGATAGACTCAAGCACATAAGCTGTTTCGGCCGGATAAAGCGAATGAATCCAGTTTCTGATATCAACCTGAGAACCACTAGCCAGAAGAGCAACGGCTTGTTGCAAAAGATCTTTATTATGTTCCAATCCTGCAGTCATATTCACGGTCCTTAACAAGTGACAGCATTTTTAACAATCAGCGTAATTCGCGGTGCCTGATAATCACATTAAGCTTATGCAGCTGAAATTGCTTAGCCAGTGCTTCTACCAGAAATACCGAACGATGCTGACCTCCGGTACAACCAATGGCAATCGTCAGATAACTGCGGTTGTCAGACTCAAAGCGTGGTGCCCAGCGCTGAATGAAAGCACTGATGTCATCCAGATATTCTTTGACAACCGGTTCATTTTGTAAAAAATCGGCTACCGGCGCATCCGTGCCATTCAAACCTCGCAGTTCAGGAGCCCAGTAAGGATTGGGCAAACTTCTGGCATCAAACACAAAATCGGCATCCAGCGGAATCCCGTATTTGAATCCGAATGACTGAAACAGAATCGATAACGAAGACTTACCCTGCTCACCAAGTCGGTTTTTGAGCAATTCCCGCAACTGGTGATAATGACTATAACTGGTATCGATGACGATATCGGCACAACCCTCAACCGGCAGCAGCATTTGCCGCTCAATCTCCAGGGCTTCTTTCAGCGGTCGGTTTTCGTTGGTTAGTGGATGACGGCGACGGGTTTCGCTATAGCGTTTGAGAATAATACTCTCGTCAGCCTGCATGAAGACCACTTCGCAATCAATCCCTCTGTTGCGAATCGCGGCCAGACTGGCAGGAAATGCGCCGAGTTTTTTACGCTGATTGCGGGCATCAATTCCGATCGCAGTCTTGTTGTAGGTTTCTTTATCTTCCAGCATGACATGATCAATGAACTCTTCCAGCAGAGAAACCGGCAGATTGTCGATGCAGTAGTAACCACAGTCTTCCAGAGTATCAAGAGCAATACTTTTACCTGACCCGGATAAACCGCTAACAATTACCAATTTCATGCTGAAAACCTGATCATGTCATACCTGAATCATCTGCTTAACGGTGATGATCTTTTAACTTTTCTTTGTGTTTGACAATCTGTCTGTCCAGCTTATCAACCATATTGTCGATAGCCACATACATATCTTCCTGAACATCTTCCGCATACAATTTAGCGCCACTGATCTGCACCGTTGCTTCGGCTTTTTGTTCCAATTTTTCAACCGT